>NZ_JARAVO010000012.1:0-67810 GCF_033792805.1 Streptomyces sp. PA03-1a | reverse complement strand
CACCGCCCCTCTACCGCGCGATGGTCCACATCGCCGCCCCGGCCCCGGAACCTCCTGACGCCACCTATCGGAAACGCGCACTCCCGATCCGGCCCACCACGCACCCTCTCCTCCGTAAGCGGTGGCCCTCGCGGCTGGAACCTCCTGACCCCCGCCCACGCGGAGCGAAGCCCCTAGCTAGGCCCCCAGCCGCGCCCGGCGCCGTCGAAGACCTTCACCCACTGCACACCGGCCTCTGGTAACCCAGGCCCTCCTCGTGACACGGATAATGCAAAGCACCGACTCGTTACCTGCAGGAGCCGACCTCGCCGTTGGCGGCGCCGTACCCGGATCGAGGCACCAACCAAACGCTGTCCACCCGTTCGGCAGCACGCCGCGCCTGCAAGCCGGGGCACCCCTAGCATGCTGACTGTGCGACTCACTCTCCCGAAGATCGAGGGCGGCGGCCGGCTACAGGGCCTCCTGCAGCTCATCGAGGACGGCATCCATCTCGTCGTCGCGGCGCTCCTCGTGCTGCTGGCGGGGCTTCTGACTGTCGGGGTCGTCCACGACGTCATCAAGTCGATCCAGGGGCCGTACCGCGAGGAGACGGTCGTTCTCTCCACCCTGGACAACGGCCTTGTGCTGTTCATCGTGGCCGAGCTGCTCCACACCGTCCGCCTCACCATCAGGAACCAGACCCTCGACGCGGAGCCGTTCCTCGTCGTCGGCCTGATTGCCGGCGTTCGCAAGGTGCTCATCGTGACGGCCGAGGCGGAGAAGTCCTTCCGGTGGAACGTCGAGGGGATCGAACTGCTCATCCTGGCGGGGCTAATCCTCGTGATGGCGACAGCAGGGTACGTGTGGCGGCGCTCGACGCGGCCGGGAGACTACTTCCCGCTTCAGGAGGCGCGGCGCTACCCGTCGCCGGCGCCGTCACCCACCCCGGTGAGCGGGTCCTGATCCATCACCTTCCGCCGCCACGGCTGCCCGCACCCGCTGCTCCTCGCGTGCAGAGCCGACGTCCCGTTCCAGGGGTGTGCGGCTTACGGCCGTCGTGAGGTCCTCCAAGGCCCGCTTCTGCAATTCCGCCCCGCGCCGCACCACCGTGCTCCGGTCCCCGGCGGCGGCGTCCTCCCACGCGTGGAGCGCCTCCTCCACGCGCCCCCAGTCCGGAATCCGGTGCTCGCGCACGTCGTCTGCCGCCTGCGCGGTGTCCGCCTCCAAAGCCTCGGCGAACCGCTCCGCCTCGGGGATGAAACGGCTGTCAGCCCGCGGGACGTGGCTCTCCATGAGCATCGCCGCCCGGCCGAAACCCTTGAGCGCCTCTTGCGCCTCCTCCGCCTCGCGCGACGTCAGACCCCTGGGGCGGACCGGTTCCTGCCTTGCCCGGTCGTAGGCCTCCTGCCAGGCGGCTCGTGCCTCCCTGCTCGCCAGCAGTGCCCTGCGCATGTCGGCCCGATGTTCCCGAGTCGGTTCGGCGTAGCTGCGCAGCACCGCGGCCGCGTAGCGGCCGTTGGCGGCGAGCCAGTCCGCAAGCCGGTTCGGCAGCCGGGGCGTCTCCCATGCGGGGAACACCACGTACGCCAGCATGGCCAGGGCCCCGCCGATCAGGGTGAGCACCACCCGCTCCGGGACTGTCTGCTCCCATGCCTGGCCGCCCATGCCGAGCAGGAAGACGACGTACGCGGCAGTGAAGCATTGGGAGTGTGCGTAGCCGGTACGGATCAGCGTGTACGACAGGCCCGCCGAGACCACCGCCAGCGCGCCGAGTACGTTGGCGTCCGGGCCGATGGTCTGCACCATCCCGGTGGCGAGCGCGACCCCGGCCAGGGTCCCGGCAAGACGGGCCACCGCACGCGCGTACGTCCGGTGGAAGTCCGGCCGCATCACCATCACCGAGGCGATGGGTGCCCAGTAGCCGTGGTGCAGGGGTAGCCAGGCGGCGATCAGATAGCCGAGCGTGGCCACCGCCGCCAGGCGGATGGCGTGCCGCAACACGGGCGAGTCCCGGCGGAGCTCACGGCGGACCGCCCGGACGACGACCGGGAGCAGCCGGAACATTGTCGGACGCACCAGAAACTGGGCGCTCGCGGTGCCGGGCGGCGTGGGCGTCTTCCCGCGCGCGCCGCTCCCGGCGATCTCCAACGCCTCGCCGAGTAGTTCCACGAGCTGCTCGGCGGCCTGCCGGGCGGGCCCCTCCAGCACCTCGTGCTCATCGTCGACACGCAGGACGTCCGCGCTCCCGGGCGGCACCTCGGCGGGAGTGCCGCGGCGGATCGAACGGGCGGCCGCGTCCAGGACGTCGGCGGCCGCATTGAGCAACTCCCGTGCCCGGTCCCGCCCAGGTCCCTCCGACGGGGCGCCGACGTCCGGGTCGGCGAGGGCGGCGACGACCGGCCGGATGCGCTCGGCCAGGCCCCGGGGGCCGTGGAGGGCTGGGGGACGGGTGCGGGCCTGTGATGGCGTCACGGCGGCCGCGTCCCGGGCCGTCATCAACGGCTCCGGGTCGAACGGGGCGGTCGGGTCGTGCCGCAGCCGGCGGGCGTAGTCCGCCACGGCGGCCAGAGCGTCGGCGAGCGCGTCACGATGCGCCCCCCACCGGCGGATCGGGAACAGCAAGATCAGCACGGCCTGTGCCACGCCTCCGAGCGCGATGATCCCGGCGTGCTCCATGGCTCGCCCAACGCTCGTGGGCAGGGTGATGGTCACCAGCATGCTGCCGACGGTCGTGGCTGCGACGATCCCAGCGGTCGATCCGACGGCCCACGCCATCCCTGCGACAAAGGCCCATACGGCCAGCAGCGGGAGGAACGTCACGAGTCGCCCCGCTGCCAGGTAGCCCACGAAGGTGCTGAGCGCCAGGCCCGCGCCCGCGCCGAGCGCGATCACCTTGCGTGGACGCCAGGTGCGCTGGAAGGTGGCCCCACCCGCGGAGTAGGCACCGAGGGCGGCGGACGCGGCGTACGCAGGGGAAACCAGCCACAGCGCCGGCCCGACGACGATCGCCACTCCAGCAGCTGTGCGCAGCGCGAGCAGGGGCTCCAGCCGCGTCTCCTCGATCGTGAGCCCGGATCGCAGGACCTCCCCGAAGGCCCGCAGCCACGTCACGGGTGTGAGCCTAGCCGGAACGCCGTGCCGGGTCGCGTCGGCCTGGTTGAACTGCGGCAGCCGTCAGGCAAGGAAGCCTCCCGCACGGGCCCAGGAACAGGGCGGCGGCAGCCGCTGGGACGGGGTGCTGCCACTGCGGACACTGCTGGGCGTCCACCGTCCGTTGTTCCACCGGGCCGGAGCGCGGGTCGCTGCCGGCTCAGAGCGCATGCGATCGTCGCCCGGCCGGCCCCGGCCGGAGCCGGAGCGACACCGGTGGGCCGGACCGGCCGGGGGGAACGGCCGGGACGGCGGCCCTCGGGTCCCTTACCCCTTGTGGCCGTTGCCGTGTCCGTTCGGATGCAGGACCACCTTGGTCCAGCCCTCGTCACGGGCGTCGAAGTGCTCATAGGCGGTGGGGGCCTCGTCCAGGCTGAGCTCGTGGGAGACGACGAAGCTCGGCTTTGCCTTCCCGCCGGCGATCAGATCCCGCAGCGCCCGGTTGTACTTCTTCACCGGCGCTTGCCCCGTGCCTATGTGCTGGCCCTTGAACCACATCATGCCGAAGTCGATCGGGACCTTGCCCTGCGCCTCCAACTCTCCCTGGGCCTTGGCACCGCCGGGGTCCTGGGGCAGGAACACGCCCACCACGCCGATGTCGCCCGTGAACCTGACCGAGTCGATCAGTCCGTTGATCGTGAGGCTGGCGTCCTCGTGTCCCTTGGGATCGTGTGCCTGGTAGCCGACGCACTCACAGCCGTTGTCGGCGCCCAGACCAAGCGTGGCCTCCTTGACGACCTCCGCAGGCTCCTGCTCGGCGGTGTTGATCGGGATGGCCCCGATCTCCTCCGCCTTGCGCAGCCGGTCGGGCTGGTGGTCGGCTACCCAGACACGGCCGGCGCCCTTGAGGAGGGCTGAGTAGGCCGCCATCAGCCCGACGGGACCGGCCCCGAAGACGATCGTCTGGTCGCCCGGTTTGACGTGGGCCATCTCGGTGGCGTGATAGCCGGTGGGGAAGATGTCGGCGAGCATCACATAGTCGGTCTGCCGGTCGGCGGCGTCCTCGCCCAGACGCAGCGCGTTGAAGTCGCCGTAGGGCACGCGCAGCAGTTCCGCCTGGCCGCCCTGGTAAGGGCCCATGTCGGCGAATCCGTACGCGGCTCCGGCGAGGGCCGGTTCCGGCTGCATGGTCAGGCAGTAGTTGGTCAGACCCCGTTCGCACTGCTTGCAGAAGCCGCAGGCGATGTTGAAGGGCAGGACCACATACTGGCCGACCTGGACCTTGCGGACGGCCGAGCCGACCTCCACGACCTGGCCCATGTTCTCGTGTCCCAGGGTGCGGCCAGACTCGAACGAGGTGCGGCCCTCGTACATGTGCAGGTCCGAACCGCAGATGTTGGTGGAGGTGATCTTGACGATGATGTCGCAGGGGTGTTCGATCTTCGCGTCCGGTACGTCCTTCACTGTGACCGTTCGCGGGCCTTCATATACCGCTGCTTTCATGATGGCTTCCTTTGGTGCCGCGGCATGAGCGCAGCACGGCAGGGACGGAGACGGCGCAAAGGGCCTGACTCCCGGGAGTTGGTGCGACGGGGTCCGTGGGTCCGGAATGCCTCTGTGGGCTGTTCACACGGTTCAGATGGAACGGTGGTCCCGCAGTTGGGCCGCCATGCGGAGCCCCGGCGCTTCGGCGGCGTATCGTCCGAGTCCCCGTCGGCCCATGACGCGAAATAGCCACGCACCGATCGACCAGCGGAATCTTCGGATCCGGACGACCACCAGCAAACGACGCATCTCCAACTCAGGTTACCAGCTAGTCACCATGGTCGTCCTGGAGCATGTGGCGACGTCCCTGTTCGCGCTTGGAGTAGGCGGCTGCCCGGATCGCCTCGTCGCTCTCCAAGCCTGATCCCAGCGCGCCGCCCACGGTGGCGACCGAAGCGACGAACCATGACAACGTCAAGTATTCCGCGGCGTGCAGCGGGGTTCGTGTCACGGAAGCGAACACTTGGCCGTTGATGATGAACAGAGCCCACACCAGGTTGATGACGATCAAACCGCCGTAGCAGACGAGCACCCCGATACCCACGGTCATGACCGTCGAGGCGTTGTAGAGCCTCGCCCTCTGCCTCGCCTCCGGCGAGACCTCTGTTGATCGATGCCACAGCTGCGCGTCGATGATCAGCCAGCCGATCATGAGCCCGACAGACCCGACTATGGCGATCACGAGGCGTGGCGCGCTCAGGTACTCGGCCAGGCTCCAGATGGTGGAGTTCACGGTGGCGACTGCTCCCGTGGCGAGTGCGGCCGCCAGGGCTTTCGACAAGCCCGGCACCAACCGCCACGGCCGGTTGGCGCGGACCATACCGATGAGCACCCTCAGGTAACCGCGCGGCCCGCTGACGACGTACCGAAGATCAGCGGTCTCCTCCTCTTCTACCGGACCCAGGTGAATAGGCGCGAGACGACTGACGAAGGGCCCGAGCAGCGGCTGGCTTTGCGGAGGTCCTCCAGCCCCGGTGGCCCGCGGACCCGCCAAGCCAAGCACGGCTTCTTCCACGGCCCGCAGGGCCCTCGTCTGCAGACGCAAACCCCCCAACGGAGGAAGAGACAGCAGCGCCAAACCGTGTTCGTGACTCAGATCCACAACGAGCGTGCGCCCGTGTGATTGGAGGGGGAGGTCGGTAAGGGCCACAACGATGTCCCAATTCTCAGCTCTTCCGCGGTCCATGATCCGGCGCATCAAGGTGGGCGGGTCCTCGGTCCCTGCGGTGAAGGGCTCACTGACCACCTCGACGTCGAAACGTCGGCCCTGGCCCGACTTGTCGGCGAGCCGAGTGGGAAGTACCTGGGCCATGCGCTGCGCGATCTCCGTCGGCGCATCCGGATCCGCCAGGAGAGCCACGACCGTAACGCCCTGAGGCGACACCCGCATGACTGGGCCCTTCTCGTCGGCTGCCCCGCGATCGCAAGTGCCCACAGGATGCCCCCCAGGTAACGTCGACGCCGCGTGACACGCTGGCCCCCGCCAGCAGGTGCAGAGGTACGGCCAGATCTCCTCCGCCTTGCTCATCGGCATCACCTGCCTCCACGCCATGCTGTTCGTGCTCGTTGAGTCACCGCAGCGTTCCTGCTCCCACCGGAGTCGTTGCGCCCGCTCGCCGGGCACCAGCCCGATGCTGGGTCTACCTCTCCCTCGCTCGGTTCATCCCGTCCGTGGAAACCGTCGGCGTTGCGCTGGACGCAGGCTGGCAGGACGCCCGGGGGATGGGCCGGGCGGCCTACGGGTCGTCAGGGAGAGAGCCAGCGGCAGGACAGGGACCGGCCCGCCACCGGCCGGCGCCCCTGGACTAGGGGCCAGTGGAGCGGACCAGATTTCCCGTCTTTCCCCGGTGCTCGTGCACGAGGCGGATCGCCATGGCACCCTCACCGGTCGCCGAGGCCACCCGCTTGACCGAGCCGCTCCTGACGTCGCCGGCGGCGAAGACCCCGGGAAGGGTGGTCTCCAGCAGCAACGGACCCCGGCCGAGCGAGTCCCACCGGGTCGGGTCGGCCGCCGCCTGGGCGTCGGCGCCGGTGAGGATGAAGCCCTTCTCGTCCAGGGCCAGCACGCCCTTGAGCCATTCCGTGTGCGGCCGGGCCCCGATGAACACGAACAGCGCCGCGACCCGCAGCTCCCGGCGCTCACTACTTGCGTTGTCCTCCACCATCAGCAACTCCAGCTTCTCCTCCCCCGAGGCACCCCGGACTTCGGTGTGGAGCAGCACCTCGATCTTCGGGTGCCGTTCCACCTGGTCCACCAGGTAGCGCGACATGTCCGCGTTGAGGTCACCGCCCCGGACGAGGAGGTGGACCCTGGACGCGTGGTTCGCGAGGAACAGCGCCGCCTGCCCGGCGGAGTTCCCGCCGCCGACCACGGCGACCGGATCCGCCTGGCAGAGACTGGCCTCGTGGACCGTCGCAGCGTAGTAGACGCTGACGCCCTCCAGGCGGTCGATGCCGGGCACCTCGAGCCGCCGGTACCAGACGCCCGAGGCGAGCACCACGGCGCCTGCCCGGGCCCGGGACCCGTCTGTGAAGGTGACGACGTACTCGTCGTCCTGCGGGGTGAGCCCGCTGACCTGGGCCGGCACCGTGAGGCGGGCACCGAACTTGTGGGCCTGGAGTACCGCGCGTTCGATGAGCTCGCCCCCGGAGATGCCCGACGGGAAGCCAAGGTAGTTCTCGATGCGGGACGAGGTACCGGCCTGGCCTCCGGTGGCCACGGCATCGACAGTGACCGTGGTGAGGCCGTCGGAGGCACCGTACACGGCGGCGGCGAGTCCCGCGGGACCCGCACCGATCACCATCACGTCACACCGCCCGGCCTCCGGGGAGGGGGCGGGCAGCCCGATGAGCCGGGCGAGTTCGGCATTGCTCGGATTGCGCAGCACCCGCTCGCCCTTCCAGATGACCACCGGAGTCTCTTCGGGGCGGATGGAGAACCGGCGCAGCAGCGCCTCCGCCTCCTTGTCCTTCTCCAGATCCACCCAGCGGTGGGGCAGCCGGTTGCGGGCGGCGAACTCACGCAGCCGCAGCGTGTCCGGTGAATAACACGACCCCAGGATCCGGAAGCCGGCGCCGAGGCCGATGAGCAGATACCGGCGGCCCAGGTAAGCGCGGAGGATCAGGTCGCCGAGGACGGGGTCGCGGCCGACCAGGGAGCGTTGCCGCTCCACCGGCACGGCCAGGACCTCGCCCGCCTCGCGCACCACGGCGGTGTCGAACGCCGTCTGGCCCTCCAGCAACCCGAGTTCACCCAGGAATCTGCCGGGTCCGTGCACCGCCACCGTGCGCTCGTCGGGCCCACCGAGGTCGTGGACTATCTCGACGGTCCCGCTGAGGACCGCGAGGAACTCCCGGAACGGCTCGCCCTCGCGGTACAGGACCTGGCCCTCGGCGGTCCTTCGG
Organism: Streptomyces sp. PA03-1a; assembly: GCF_033792805.1. Lineage (NCBI taxonomy): Bacteria > Bacillati > Actinomycetota > Actinomycetes > Kitasatosporales > Streptomycetaceae > Streptomyces > Streptomyces sp. PA03-1a. The sequence continues at coordinate 59,791 of NZ_JARAVO010000012.1, read as the reverse complement.
CGCTCACCGTGCGCGGTCAGGTCCTCGAACTGCTCCGGTGTCAGGCGCGGGAACGCCCCGTATCGGTCCGGTGTCTCGTGGACCGCACTCTGCTTGTGCTCGGCCGCGCTCATCAGACCAGAGCCTCGTGGACGTAGCACCAGCGCCAGTCCTCTCCCGGCTGGAAGGACTGCACGATGGGGTGACCGGCGCTGCTCGCGTGCCGCCTGGCGTGCTTGAGGGGCGAGGAGTCACAGCAGCCGACGTGCCCGCAGGTGAGGCAGAGCCGCAGGTGCACCCACGGGGAGCGCTCCTTGAGACACTCCTCGCAGCCCTCCGGGGTACGCGGCGTCACTGGGCGCACCATCGCCAGGTGCGGGTCGGGAATTGTGGCCATCAGGGTTCTCCTTCCGTGGTGGGACTGCTCAGCCGCGGCCCGCGATGCTCATCTTCATCCAGTGGCGCAGCTCCGGAGCGGCGGTACCAGCCCGGCGGGACATCGCCCCTCCCGTGTCGAGCACTACCAGGGGCGGGTCGATGCCGTTCTCCTGCCGGAACTTGTCGGCGGGGTGGACCGCCAGGCGCCGGTCGAAGCCCTCGCCGCAGGGGTGGCTGTAGCCCGCCGAGGACCGCACATCGACCGCGCCATCGCGGACGAGGTGGAGGCTGACGCCAACGGGGCGGGCACGGTGAACCGCCTCCGTCACTCGTTGCCCGCGTCGTCGGCGAGCTTTCGCAGCACGAGCGCGCTGATCCCCTCCGGCGCGCGCAATATGTCGCGGACCCTGAACCGCGCGGTGCCCTGCCCGTCGCGGACGAAGTAGAAGCCGTCAGCCTCGGCCTCCTCGTGGAACTCGTCGAAGCCTCGGCAGGTGAAACGCTTGGCGGAGTAGACCGGCGGGGTGGCACGGCTGCCCGCAGAGTCGGGGATGACCGCGGCCTCCCCGCCCTGCCATGCGGCGACCGCGGATTGGTCGTGCCGAGGTCGATCCCGACTGCCTTGGCCATAGGAGTCTTCATGCCTCGTAACTCCTGGAACGTTGGGGTGGGCCCGCAGAGCCGTGTGCGGACGCAATGGTCAAACCGGGCACCGGTCCCGAGCAGGACGCGTCGAGACGCGCTTCCTATGCGCTACGCGCACCCATCCAGCCTGCGGACACTCGCCTCGCAGGGGCGCCCTTGGCCGACAAGATCGCGGCCGGGCGACGTCAGCGGTCTCCTGGATGAGTTCGACGTGGACGCGGCGGTGCAGCGGGCTCAGGACCGACTGCGCTTCTGGCGGGCTCGCAGACCGCTCGTGGCGGCATCCTGGAAGTGGATGAGGCGATCGCCACTCACAGCAGGAGGTCGAAGACTGCTCGGGCCTCGTCCCAGTGCTGGGTCTGGGGGTTCTTCAGGTCGGGGTGGAGGATCTTGAAGCTCTGGGCAAGGGCCAGGCTGAGTCCGCCGATGATGTCCGGATAAGCCGCCTCGGTCTCCTCGTCGGGCGTCCGGTCCAGCGCGGGGTGGGTGGCGAGCTGTTCTAGAATCGGCTTGATTTCCACTTCCTGGTCGATCTTCTGGAAGTGGTGAATGCTCTCCTGCAGGCCTTTCGTCATCGGCAGGTCACAGGTCCGGATGATGTCGCGCCCGTTGGCCTTGGCAGTGGCCTGGGCGACGGTCAGCAGGTCGTAGAGCTTGGCGTCGACGAAGTCGCTGTAGCGCTTGAGATCGTTCTTGTCGACGTCCAGCCCCGCCGCTGCGCGGAAGAACCTTTCGAACCTGGCGATGGACATCACGGTCATGACGGCAACCTCCGACTGCGGGCGCCGGGGTGGCTCCCGGCCCCCTGGGTTTCCCCCGCCAGCCTCGCCGACGGGGCACGTGAACGCATGCGCATGTCGGGATCAATCAGCCTCCCTGAATCGCCCTGCCAGGCCCAGACGACCGACTGCGGGTAGGCGGACGAGCGTGCGATCCGTCGATCCAGAGATACCTGCGGATGGGCCCATTTTCGCTATCTTTGTTGTGTTGGTCGGCCTGGCCAACCGGGTGAGTTGAGCCCAGGCAGACGCAGGCCTTTCGTTCGCCGCAGGGCGCCCCAGTGGTGGGCCTCCGATCTTCTCCTCATGTGTCAGGGAGTCTCGGTCTCCGCTCGTCGGTCAACGGGGGATACCTTCCGTGCAAGTCCGGAGTCTCGGGGACTGCGGTCTCGTCGGCTTCCACGGTGGCCGGCCCATCGTGTTCACTGTCCTGCAGTGGTTCGCCGGTCCGTCATCGCATGCTCGACCCACGAGCGCAGGACGTGCGCGGGTGCCGCGCCTGCCTGCCGGGCGACCGTCCCTCCATGGTCCAGGACGAGCAGGGTCGGCACCGCCTGCACCTCGAACCGCTGGCTGAGCTGCGGGTTCTTGTCGACGTCGACCTTGACAAGCTTGATCCGTCCGGCGAGGTCGCGGGCGACCTGTTCGAGGGCGGGGCTGACCATGCGGCAGGGGCCGCACCAGGTGGCCCAGAGGTCGACGACGACGGGCTGGGTGGCGTTGTCGGCGACTTCGGCGAAGTCGTCGTCGCCCGCGTCGACGATCCAGGGCAGGGGCTGCTTGCAGTGGCCGCATTTGGGGCGTCCCTCGGCGGCTACAGGAATCCGGTTGTCGCGCCCGCAGTTCGGGCAGGTCACGGTCGTCGTCCGGGTGGTGTTCACGCCGCTCTCGCTTCCCGGGCCCCCTCCGGCCGCTCGTAGGTGACAACCAGCTCTCCGTGCTCGGCGTCGACGCGCACCGTCGCGCCGTCCTGGACGTCGCCGCGCAGCAGGGCGCGCCCGACCAGCGTCTCAACCTCGTGGGAGATGTAACGCCGCAGTGGCCGGGCACCGTACACCGGGTCGTAGCCCTGGTGGGCAATCACCTCACGTGCGGCGTCGGTGAGTTCAACCGCGATGCGGCGCTCTGCGAGCCGCTGCCGCAGCTCGTCGAACTGCAGCTCGACGATGCGCTCGATCTGCCGCTCACCGAGCGGCTTGAACAGCACGATGTCGTCGACGCGGTTGAGGAACTCCGGGCGGAAGTGCCCGCGCAGTTCGCCCATCACCAGGGCGCGGGCGTCCGGCTTGATCTCACCCTCGGCGGTGGCGCCGTCGAGGAGGTGCTCGGAGCCGATGTTGGACGTCATGATGATCACGGTGTTGCGGAAGTCGACGGTGCGGCCCTGAGCATCGGTGATGCGGCCGTCATCGAGGATTTGCAGCAGGGTGTTGAAGACATCGGTGTGCGCCTTCTCGATCTCGTCGAACAGCACAACCGAGTACGGCTTGCGGCGTACGGCCTCGGTGAGCTGGCCGCCTTCCTCGTAGCCGACGTATCCGGGCGGTGCGCCCATGAGCCGGCTGACAGTGTGCCGCTCCTGGTATTCACTCATGTCGAGGCGGACCATGTTCTCCTCGGAGTCGAACAGGGTCCGGGCGAGGGTCTTGGCCAGCTCGGTCTTCCCGACGCCGGTGGGGCCGAGGAAGATGAACGATCCGATGGGGCGGCGAGGGTCGCGGATGCCGGAGCGGGCTCGGATGATGGCGTCGGCGACGAGCTTGACGGCCTCGTCCTGGCCGATAACGCGCTCGCGCAGGATCTCGTCGAGGCGCAGCAGCTTCTCGCGTTCGCCCTCCTGGAGGCGGGCGACGGGGATGCCGGTCCAGGCGGCGACGATCTCGGCGATCTCCTCCTCGGTGACGACCTCGCGCAGCAGCCGGTTCTGCCCTTGTTTGGCGGCCAGTTGCTCCTCCTCTGCGGCGAGTCGCCGCTCCAGGTCCTGGAGGCGGCCGTAGCGGAGTTCGGCGGCGCGGTTGAGGTCGTAGGCGCGTTCGGCCTCCTCTGCGTCGTGGCGGACCTGCTCCAGTTCCTGGCGCAGTTCCTGCACGCGGCGGATCGCCTGCCGTTCGGCCTCCCACTGGGCGTGTTTGGCGTCGGCCTCGCCGCGCAGGTCGGCCAGTTCCCTGCGCAGCTCCTCCAGGCGGGCTTTGCTGGCGGGGTCGGTCTCCTTGGACAGGGCCGCATCCTCGATCTCCAGGCGTGTGACGCGGCGGGTGATCTCGTCGAGTTCGGCGGGCATCGAGTCGATCTCGGTACGCAGCCGGGCGCACGCCTCGTCGACGAGGTCGATGGCCTTGTCGGGCAGGAATCGATCGGTGATGTAGCGATGGCTGAGGGTGGCCGCGGAGACCAGCGCGGTGTCCTGGATCTTCACGCCGTGGAAAACCTCGAGGCGTTCGCGCAGCCCGCGCAGGATGGAGATGGTGTCCTCCACGCTCGGCTCGTCGACCAGGACCTGCTGGAAGCGGCGCTCGAGGGCGGCGTCCTTCTCGATGTGCTTGCGGTACTCGTCGAGGGTGGTGGCGCCGATCATGTGGAGTTCGCCGCGGGCGAGCATCGGCTTGAGCATGTTGCCCGCGTCCATGGCCCCTTCGGCGGCGCCCGCGCCGACGACGGTGTGCAGTTCGTCGACGAAGAGCAAGATGCGCCCCTGCGCGGCCTTGACCTCGCTGAGCACGGCCTTGAGGCGTTCCTCGAACTCACCGCGGTACTTGGCGCCGGCGACCAGCGAACCCATGTCGAGAGCGAACACGATCTTGTCGCGGAGTCCTTCGGGCACGTCGCCGCGGACGATGCGCTGGGCGAGGCCCTCGACGATGGCGGTCTTTCCCACGCCGGGGTCGCCGATGAGGACGGGGTTGTTCTTGGACTTGCGGCTGAGGATCTGGGTGACGCGGCGGATCTCGGCGTCCCGGCCGATGACCGGGTCGAGCCTGCCGTCCCTGGCCTCGGCGACGAGATCACGGCCGTACTTCTCCAGAGCCTCGTAGGCCACTTCGGGGTTGGCGGAGGTGACGCGCTGGTTGCCGCGGACCTGGGTGAGCGCGCTCAGGAACGAGTCCCTGGTGATGCCGGCCTGTTTGAGCAGTCGCCCGGCGGCGGTCGAAGAGCCCTCCTCAGCAAGGGCGAGCAGGAGGTGCTCCACGGACACGTACTCGTCCTTGAGGCGTTTGGCCTCCCGTTCGGCGGCATCGAGCAGGCGGGCGAGGCGCTGAGTGACGAACACCTGGCCGGGTGCCGCGCCGGGGCCGGTGACCCTCGGGCGGCGGGAGAGTTCCTCGCGCACAGCCGCGCGCAGTTCCTCCGGCTCGGTGCCGGCCCGTTGCAGCAACCGCGGGATCAGACCGTCCTCCTGATCGAGAAGTGCGAGCAGCAGGTGTTCCCCGTCGACCTCGGTCTGCCCCATGCGGACGGCCGCGGTCTGGGCCTCCTGGAGGGCTTCCTGGGACTTCTGGGTGAGACGGTTCATGTCCATGGGGGTGTTTCACTCCTCGTGCCGCGGCCGCGCAGGGCGGCTTCGAGCAGGCTGATGCGGTCGAGCAGGTCGAGCACCAGGCCGATGGATGCGTAGTTGAGGCAGAGTCCGGAGCGCAGCCGCTGGATACGGGCGAGGACCGCCGGGGCCGTGGGGTCGAATACCAGGTGTCCCGCGCTGTCGCGTTCGGCGTCGACCAGGCCGAGGGCGACGAACCGGCGGATCAGATCGGGGTGGAGGCCCGAGCGACGGGCCACCACGTCCAGGGAGAGCCTGGGGGCGGCCACGAGCGCGTATCGGACGGCCGTCGAGGCGGTGATGTCGGCGCCCGTTCGTACCGGACGGTCGCCCAGGCTGGCCCGGCCGATGCCTGCCGCTCCCGCGGGTCGGTCGTTCATCGCGTCCTCCTGGGGTCGAATGAGGAGGTGGCGGCGAGCTCCTCGAACAGTTCGCGCTCCCGGTCGCCGAGGGTGGGCGGCACCATGATGCGGAGTTCGGCGTACAGGTCGCCGTTCGCGCCGCGCGGGTTGGGCATGCCTTCGCCGCGCAGCCGCAGCCGTCGGCCGCTGGACGAGCCCGCGGGCACCGTGACCTTGGCCGTGCCACCGCCGGGGGTGGGCACCGGCACGGTTGCACCCAGGGCCGCCTCCCAGGGGGCGACCGGGACCTGGATGTGCACGTCGCGGCCGTCCAGCCGGAACCGGGGGTGGGGCTGGATACGCACCCGCAGGTACAGGTCGCCCGCGGGGGCGTCACCACTGCCCTGGCCGCCCTCGCCCACCAGCCTGATGCGCTGCCCGTCGGTGACGCCCGGCGGTACGTCGACCTCGTACCGCCGCGGCTGCCCGGTGGGACCGGCGAGCGTGACGGTGCGACGGCCTCCCTTGTACGCCTCCTCGACGGTGAGGGGCAGTTCGGCCTCCTGGTCCGCTCCGGGGACGCCTCGGGCGGCGCCGGCTCCGAACATGGAGCCGAGCAGGTCCTCGATGTCGATGCCCTCCGCTCCGAAGCCGGTGGCGTACCGGACGCGGGGACCGCCCGCGCCCGTGGTCCTCCCATCGCGGAAGCCGGCGCCCGCTCCCGCCGCGACCCGTTCGTCGAAGTCCTCCGGGATCTTGCGGAAGTCCTCGCCGAAGCGGTCGTAACGGGTCCGGGTCTTCGGGTCCGACAGGACGCTGTAGGCCTCGTTGAGTTCCTTGAAGCGTTCCTCCGCCGCGGGGTCCTTGTTGACGTCGGGGTGGTATTTGCGGGCGAGCTTGCGATATGCCTGCTGGATCTCGTCCTGGCTCGCGGTCCGTGACACGCCCAGCACCTCGTAGTAGTCCCGAGCCATCGCCGGTCACTCCCGCTTTGCGACGGTAACCGCTGCCGGCCGAAGCTGTCGCTCGCCGTCCCCGTAGCCGGGGCGCAGCACCTCGACGACCGTGCCCGGCTCCACGTCGGGGTCCTGGACGACGCCGATCACCTCGTGCCGGGCCGGGTCGAAGGCGACGCCTGTCTCCGCCCGCCGCGGGTAGCCGAGCAGTTCGAGGACGTTCACCGCTTGGTCTCGTACGGCTCGGATGCCCTCCACGATCGCGCCCGGGTCGGCGCCGGCGTGGGTCAGGGCGAGTTCGAGGTTGTCGATGACGGGCAGGAAGGCGGCGGCCGTGCGGGACCGCTCGACCGCCCGCTCCCGCTCCAGTTCCCTGGCGTGACGCTTGCGAAGGTTGTCGAGGTCGGCGAGCGCGCGCCGCCAGCGGTCCTCCAGTTCCTGGATCGCGGTCGTGTACTCGTCCTCGGCACGCCCGGGGCCGGCGGCGTCGGGCCCCGGTTCGCCGTTCGCCGCTTCCGGCCGGGGCGGCGGGCCAGGTTGCGGCAAATCCCCGTGCGGAGGGCGTACGGCGTTTTCCGGGACCGGTTCGACCGGATCCGACGGGGCCCGGTCGGGTTCCTGGGGGCGGCTGGGCATGGCGCGCCTCAGTCCTTGTCGAACTCGGCGTCGATGACATCGTCGCCACCGCCACCGCCACTCGTGGGACCACCCGTGGCGGCGTCCTGGCCGGGACTGCCCGTGGGAGCGGCTCCTTGATGGGCCGCCAGCCCGGCGAGCACCTGCTGGAGTTCGGAGGTCAGGGGCCGCACGCGCTCCACGCCCGCCTCTTCCTTGACCGCCGCCCGGGCGTCGGACACGAGCATCTCGGCGCGTGCCTTCTCGTGCGCCGGGGCTGCGTCGCCCAGTTCGGCGAGGCGCTTCTCGACCTGGTACGCGACGGCGTCGAGCTCATTGCGGGCGTCGACGGCCTCGCGCAGTGCCTGGTCCTGGCTCCGGTTGCTCTCGGCCTCCTGCACCATGCGTTCGACCTCACTGCGGTCCAGGTTGGAGCTCTCGCTGATGGTGATGCCCTGTTCCTTGCCGGTGTCCCGATCGCGGGCCTTGACGTTGAGGATGCCGTTGGCGTCGATGTCGAAGGTGACCTCGATCTGCGGTTCGCCCCGCGGCGCCGGCCGGATGTCGGTGAGCTGGAACCGGCCGAGCACGCGGTTGTCGGCCGCGGACTCGCGCTCGCCCTGGAGGACCACCACATCGACGGCCGGCTGGTTGTCCTCCGCAGTGGAGAAGGTCTCGCTGCGGCGTACCGGGATGGTGGTGTTCCGCTCGATGATCTTCGTCATCACTCCACCGCGCGTCTCTACGCCCAGTGACAAGGGCGTGACGTCGAGCAGCAGGACGTCCTTGACCTCGCCCTTGAGCACCCCGGCCTGGATCGCGGCCCCCAGGGCCACGACCTCATCGGGGTTGACGCTCATGTTGGGTTCCTTGCCGCCGGTCAGGCGGCGGACCAGGGCCTGGACCGCCGGGATACGCGTGGAGCCGCCTACGAGGATGACCTCGTCGAGGTCGCTCTCGCCGACCTTGGCGTCGGCCATTGCCTGCTGGACTGGCCCCAGGCAACGCTCCACCAGGTCCCCGGTGATCTGCTCGAACGTGGACCGCATGATCGAGTCGGTGAGGTGCTTGGGGCCCGAGGCGTCCGCTGTGATGAACGGCAGGCTGACCTGCGTCTGCGTCACCGAACTGAGCTCGGTCTTGGCCTTCTCCGCCGCCTCGAACAGTCGTTGCAGGGCCTGCGGGTCCTTGCGCAGGTCGATGCCGTTCTCCTTCTGGAAGTCGTCCGCGAGGTAGTCCACCAGACGCCGGTCGAAGTCGTCGCCGCCCAGGTGACTGTCGCCGGCGGTGGAGCGCACCTCCACCACGCCGTCGCCGACGTCGAGGATGCTCACGTCGAAGGTGCCGCCGCCCAGGTCGAAGACGAGGACGGTCTCGTGCTGCTTCTTGTCCATGCCGTACGCGAGGGCAGCCGCCGTCGGCTCGTTGATGATCCGCAGCACCTCCAGTCCCGCGATCCGTCCGGCGTCCTTGGTGGCGGTGCGCTGAGCGTCGTTGAAGTAGGCGGGCACCGTGATGACCGCCTCCGTGACCCGCTCCCCGAGCTGCTTGGAGGCATCGTCGGCGAGTTTGCGCAGCACTTGTGCGCTGATCTCCTCAGGCGCGTAAAGCTTGTCGCGCACCTTGAATCGGGCCGCCCCGCCGTCGCCCTCGACGACGTCGTACGCCACCGCCCTGGCCTCGTCGGAGATCTCGTCGAAATGCCGGCCGATGAACCGCTTGGCCGAGTAGATGGTGCCCTTGGGGTTGAGGATCGCCTGGCGCCGGGCCAGCTGGCCCACCAGGCGTTCGCCGGTGTCGGTGAAGGCCACCACCGACGGTGTCGTGCGGTTGCCCTCGCTGTTGGGCACGACGGACGGCTCACCGCCCTCCCACACGGCGATCACCGAGTTCGTGGTGCCCAGGTCGATGCCCACTGCCTTGGCCATGAGGAACTCCTCCCGGTGCGGCGGCATGCGCCGGCACTGCGGATCCGATCGTTCAGGTGCGGGACTGAGCGTGCAGGGCGACCGCTTCGTCCACGACGACGCCGTACCGGCTGGGCTGCATCGAGCGGAGCCGGAGTCCTGATGGCCGCCCTGCGGGGCATACAGCAGCAGGCCGAACAGCGCGCGCCCACGACGGCTCCGAAAATCAGGCCGTAGAGGGCGGCGAGCAGGGTGGAGACGAGGAGGTCCACCCAGACGACGAGGCCGAAGAGCCAGCCGATCAGCGCACCGGGAAGGGCCCCGCTCGCCGCTCGGTGCAGGGCGGCCCTGCCAAAGTCCCTACGGCCGATGACACGCTCGACGAGGCGGACGTCCTGACCGACGAGGACCACCCTTTGCACGAAAAACCCCTGGTCCGAGACGTGGTCGGCAGCGCGTTCGGCTTCCTGGTGCGTCTCGTACGTGGCAACGGGCCTACGAGGGTGCTCGGTCATCGCCCAGTCCTTCCTGCCAGTGCGTACGACAGCCCCCGGCAGCCCAAGACTCGCGAACCGAGCAGCTCTACGCCTGCACCCGGCAAGTCAAAGAACAGCGGAGCCCGTCGCCCCGCGAGCACAGACGAAGACTTCGGACATCTCGGGTAAGTTGGTAGGAGGGCCGTACGGGAAGGGTCGCTGTCAGCTCCAGGTGGGCTCCGGGAAGGGAATCACCACGGCTGGCCGCCGGGCCCGGAACCTGTACCGCCCGCTTGGGAGAACGGAGTGATCCCATGGCCGGCAGCCGGGCGCACAAACTGTACCGCCGCGGCTCCGATCGGGAGAGCAGCCTTACGCGGTGTAGCGCCGGGCGGCACTCCACGGCCGCGCGGAGGGGGCCCCGCCCGCCCGTTCCAACCCCAGCCGACCATGCCCCCCACGAACTGATGGCGCTCTCCCGCGCACTATTCGACACTCTGGACGAAGGCGAGATCCTGCGCCTGGCCATGGACCATATAGCCGCCGCAGGGCCATATAGCGCCGAGGCCGGATACCTCAGGCTGGACGGCGACCTGGTCCCCAGCCCGAGGGATGGGCAGATCCATGCCTTGGCCCTGGACTGCAGGGTTCGGGAGCTGGCCGGGCAAGACGGCCCTGTGGCCGTACCCGGCTGGCCCTGGGGCCGGGCCCTGGGGCTGCGCGGACTTGAGGGACTCCTCGGCTACCTCGTGGTGACGTCCCGCTCCCGGCCCACCAAGGCCGAGCGGGGCCTGCTCGCCACGCTCGTCCGGCACACCGCTGCTGCTTTGTCAGTCGCCTTCGCACACCGCTGCCACCGCGAGGACGCGCTGGAGCTTCACCGGCTGAGGGATGAACGGACAGCCCTCCAGCGGCAGCTGATTTCCGTCGTGGCTGAGCTGGGGTGGCAGCGGGCCGTTCACGCGATCATGGCCGAGGTCGCTGCCTCGGGTGGCGGTGAGGAAGCCATCACCCGCACACTGCACGGGCTCACTGGACTTCCCGCGCTGGCCGAGGACCGCTTCGGTCGGCTGAGGTCGTGGACCGGCCCCAGCCGCCCCGATCCCTATCCGGAACCGGACCCCGTGCGCCAAGACGAAATGCTGCACGCCGTCGCCCGTGAGGCCGGGCCGGTGCGGATCAAGGACCGGCTGATCACCCTGGTCCGCCCGCACGGAGAGACCCTGGGCGTGCTGGCGCTGGTCGATGCCCGGGACGAGGCAGATGAGCACACCGTGCTCGCGCTGGAACACGCTGCCACGTCGCTCGCACTGGAGCTGGCGCACCTGCGTCATCTGGCCGAAGTGGAGCTGAGGCTGCACCGCGAGCTGGCCGATGACCTCTTGGCGGGAACGGACGAGGCGAGCGCCTACGCCCGGTCCGAGGCAGTCGGACACGACCTGCACCGCAGCCAGTACATCGTCGTGGTGCAGTGGTCGAACCGGACTGCGGACGATTCCTTCGCGCAGACCGTGGCCCGGGCGGCCTGTGCCGCGGGCATGCGCTCACTGCTGACCCGACGTTCCGACCACGTGGTCCTAGTCGCCGACGACAGACCGCACGCCCACGCTTTGTACGAGGCGCTCGCCCGGGAGACCGGGACACGGTCGGGGACGATCGGGGTGAGCTCCCCTTGCAACGCCCCGGACGACATCCCCCACCGCTACCAGGAGGCGCAGCGCGCCCTGGAAGTGCGCTGTCACTCCCGCGAGCGTTACGGCACGACGTTCTTCGACGAGCTTGGCCTCTACCGCATCCTGGGACCTGGCAACGATTACCAGGAACTAGAGACGTTCGTCCACGAGTGGCTCGGGCAGCTCATCGACTACGACTCCCAGCACCACGCAGCCATGGTGGAGACCCTGACCCAGTACTTCGACTGCGGGGGCAACTACGACGAGACCGCCGAATCCCTCGCGATCCACCGCAGCACGTTGCGCTATCGGCTCCAGCGCATCCGCGACATTAGTGGCAACAACCTCGCGAACGTCGAGGACCGCCTCAACCTCCAGGTGGCGACCCGAGTGTGGAAGATCGTGCTAGGCGGAGCCCAGTGGTCCCACTAGCACTGATGTGCCAGCGATGTCAGCGGCAGTTTGTCGGGCTGCCGTGCACAGCCCGTCCGGTTATGTGGTGAGTGCAGAGCGGGGCGTCCTGCGCCGCTCCGCCGGCCATACGTCCTCGCGTATGGTGGGGCCGCTCGGCTCCGGTGGCGACGGGGCGAGCGACTGGTTACTCTCCGGCGTAGTCGTCGCCGTATGCCGCCCCACGGATGGCCCTGCCCAGCTCGTACGAGCCGTGTTCCGCATCAAGGCCAGACTCCTCGATCGCGGCCCGGAACTCCGCCGCGACCTCCACCCACTTCGCCTGCAGCGCGGTGCTCTCAGCTCGCTGCTCCTCCGACCTCTCCAGTACCGGAGTCTTTGTCGCTCGGTGAGCTCGGATCGCCTTTCGGGCTGTCTCGTACTGCCGTCGCAGGTCAGCGAGTGATTCAGGTACGTCCATGGCGCGGATGCCAACCCCGGCCACTGACAGTGCCCGGATTACGGCGCGGGCAGTGGTCAGGGCAGGGTCCCGCCTGCTTCGTCGCCGCTACCCCGCCACCTCCTGCGGCATGGCGTGCGCGCACTCGGGCAGGAGCCCCGTGATCCGATCGTGGAGGGAGACGAGAAAGCAATGACCGTAGCCCCCGGCCTGAGGTACGAACCGGCGGCCCTTGCCGCGCGCGGGCCGGACGACGTCCCGGCGGTCACTCTGGCCACCGTGAAGCTGATGTGCGCATAGAGGACCATCTCGAGCCGCGATCGAGAAGTGATGGAGGAACCCGCATGACCTCCCGCAATGAAGACCCGGTCACCCGTCAGCCTCAGCCGGACCTCCCCGCCCAGGACCAGCCGCATCCGGGCTGGACGGGGCCGATGGACCCGCCCCCCGACCACGGCGAGACCTCGTACAAGGGCAACGGCCAATTGGAAGGCAGGGCCGCGGTGATCACCGGTGGCGACTCCGGGATCGGCCGGGCCGTCGCGCTCGCTTTCGCGCGCGAAGGCGCGGACGTGCTCATCACGCACCTGCCCGAGGAGAGGGCCGACGCGGACACTACCGTCGGACTCATCGTAAAGGCGGGTCGCAAGGGCGCCGCCCTTTCCTGTGACCTTCGCGAGGAGGGACAGTGCCGCGAGGTGATCGACCTGGCGCTCGCGCAGTTCGGACGGCTCGACATCCTGGTCAACAACGCCGCTTACCAGATGTCCCAGCCGGACGGCATCGGCGCCATCGACACGGAGCAGTTCGACCGGGTGCTCAAGACCAACCTGTACGCGATGTTCTGGCTGTCGAAGATGGCCCTCGAGCACCTTCCCGCCGGCGGCTCGATCATCAACACCAGCTCCGTCCAGGCGTACAAGCCCAGCCCTCATCTGCTGGACTACGCCATGACGAAGGCGGCGATCGTCAACTTCACCCAGGGACTGGCCCAGATGGTCGCCTCCCAGGGGATCCGCGTCAATGCGGTGGCCCCAGGGCCGGTGTGGACCCCCCTGATCCCGGCGACCCTCCCGGACACCACCGAGTTCGGGAAGCAGTCCCCGCTGGGCCGCCCCGCCCAGCCCGCCGAGATGGCCCCGGCGTACGTCTTCCTCGCCTCCCAGCGCGCGAGTTACATCACCGCGGAGGTCGTCAACGCCACGGGCGGCACGCCGCTGCCCTGAGGAGCGGCATGTGCCGCCACCGACCGGGAAGACGCGGGATCAACAACGCCTCTTTCGCTTGAGGAGACGACATGCTGATGGCTTTGCCTGAGGCAGGGACGGCATGGGGGGTTGACCGCTGACGAGCAGATGACCTGCGGTTGCCATGTCCACGTATCGGTGGGCTCCGACGAGGAGGGCGTGGCCGTTCTGGACCGGATTTGCCCCTGGCTGCCGCCGGCACAGAGCGCCAATTCGCCCTTTTGGCAGGGGCAGGACAGTGGCTTCGCCAGCTGCCGAAGCCGTGTATGGGGCAGACGGCCGTCGGCCGCTCCCGTGGAGCCCTTCGGGTCCGCCGCTCGCTACCACGCCCTGGTGCGCACCATGGTGGCCACTGCGGCGCTCCGGGACGAAGGCATGATCTACTCCGACGCCAGGCTGTCCCGTACCTACCCGACGGTGGAGATCAGCATCGCCGACGTCTGCCTGGACGCCTCCACTACGGGGCTTCTCGCCACACTGATCCGTTCGCTCGTCGACACCGCCGCCCGCGACTGGCGGAACGGCACCCCCGTCGCCGGCCACCCCGTCGGCTTCCTGCTGCTGGCTGGCACGCCTCACGCTCCGGCCTGACCGGAAAGCTCGTGCACCCTCTCACCATGGAGCCGGTGCCGGCCGAAGAGGCGTTGCGGGCGCTGCTCGACCACGTCCACGACTCACTGGACGACAACGGAGACCTGCCCACAGCCCGCGACGCGCTCACCGCGTTACTCAGGACAGGAAACGGCGCGATGGCCCAGCGCGAACTGCTGGAGCGCAACGGCAGCCTCAAAGACGTCGTCGCCGCGTGCGTCCAGCGCACCCACGCGTGGCGGTAGGACCAGATGCGCGGTCCGCAAGTGGAAGGCTGTCGGCTGGAATCTACTGATCCCTGCCCATGCGGAGCGCAGCTAGGCCCCCAGCAGCTCGCCCAGTTACGTGGTGAGTACCGGGCGGGCGCCGTACGCGGCCCCGCCGACGTACCTCCCCTGTCCGCGGCGGGGCCGCTCTACTACGCGGGAGCTTGGGTCGGGGCAGGCGCCAGGCGCCTGCGCCCCGCCAGCTTCACGCCCTCACGCCAGAGCTCCGTCTGCTTCCGGAGCAGGAGTCAGACAAAGGATTGCCGCCTGGAGCGTACCCACCACGGCTTGTAGCAGCGACGGCTGCGCTCTTGGCGAGCGTCGCCCTCTCCGTCCATGCCTGCACCAGGTACCGGGCGCCGTTGCGGTAGATCACGTGGACCAGTTGGTGCTCGGTGCCGAGCCCGAGGGATCGGGGCCCGTACGCTGATGCCCCGCTCACCGCGGCGCCTTCGTTTCCGTCCCGCCGGGGATCGCTCCCTGGGCGCGCAGTTCGGCGATCTCGGCGGGGCCGAATCCCAGCTCGGTGAGGATCTCGTCGGTGTGCTCGCCCAGGTCCGGCGCACGTTTCGCCGGCACCTTCGGCACTCCTCGCAGGTTGACCGGGCTGCTGATGGTTTCCGTGAGCCCGGTGACTCCTTCCAGCGGCACCACGATGTCGTTCGCGCGCAGTTGCGGGTCCTGCGCGGCCTCCTCAGGGGTCTGGATGAGGCTGTGGGTGACGCGTTCTCGTCCCAGGGCGTCCTTCCAGTGGGCGAAGGGCCGCGCGCGGAACTCGGCGTCGAGCAGTTCGCTGAGCGCGGCGGCGTTCTCGAGGACACCCTCGACGTCGGCGAAACGCGGGTCCTCGAGCAGCTCGGGGCGCCCGATGGCCCGCGTCAGTCCCGGCCAGTGCGGGGGAGACGCCACCAGCATGAACCACTCGCCGTCCGCGGTCCGGTAGGGGTTGACCAGCGGATTCGCCGGCGCCTTCCGGTCGTGCAGCTCGAAGGACGTGCCGCCGGCGAGTGCGCCGGCCACCAGGGTTCCCGTGGCCCAGACGCCCGTGGCGAGCAGCGACGTCCCGACACTGGCCCCTTGTCCCGTTCGCTCACGGCGGTACAGGGCGGTCACGATCGCCGCGTAGACGGCGATCGCCGACATGTAGTCGCCGCTGCCCCAGACCGGCACCGTCGGCGGTGCTCCCGCGTCCCGGGTGGAGGCCAGCAGCCCGCTGCGCGACCAGGCGGCGGTCAGGTCGAAGCCCGGCTGCCCGGCGTCGGGGCCGGTGTCACCGAAGCCGGTGATGTCGGCGTAGACGACCCGCGGGTTCCAGCCCGCGACCTCGTCGTAGCCGAGGTGCAGTCTCTCGCGGGTGCCGTGCGGGAAGTTGGTGATCACCACATCGGCCCACTCGACGAGGCGCTTGAGGATCCCGGTGGCCGCCGGGGACTTCAGGTCGATCACCATGCCACGCTTGTTGCGGTTGGCGAGGTGCCAGCTGTAGTTGGCCCGTGCCTGGGGACTGGGCGGTACGGAGCCCAGCCGCCGCTGGGGATCGCCGTTCCCCGGCGGCTCGATCTTGATGACGTCGGCTCCGAAGTCGGAGAGCATGGTGGCCGCGGCCGGTGCCGCGATGAAGCTCGATGCGTCGAGGACCTTCAGCCCGGTGAACACGGATTCGGTGGTCAACTTGGTCACCTCACGAAAGCGCTCAGGCCGTCGGTCACGGCACGCCCGACGATGAGGGTCTGGATCTCGCGCGTGCCCTCGTACGAGTAGATGGCCTCGGCGTCGGCGACGAACCGGCCGATCTTGTAGTCGAGGATGATGCCGTTGCCGGCCAGCAGTTCGCGCGCCCATCCCACGGTCTCCCGCATCCGCACGGTGCAGTAGGCCTTCGCCAGCGAGGACTGCTCGTCCCGGTACACCCCGGCGTCCTGCAGCTGGGCCAGCCGCGTCACCATCCCGCACGACGCCGTGGCATTGCCGAGCATCTTCACCAGCAGGTCCTGCATCAGCTGGAAGCCTCCGATGGGCCGGCCGAACTGCTCCCGCTGCTTGGCGTACTCCAGGGCGATCTCGTAAGCGCCGAACATGATGCCCACCGCCTGCCACGCCACCCCACTGCGGGTCCGGCGCAGGATCTCCGCTGTGTCCTTGAACGAGTTCGCGTTCTGCAGCCGGTTGGTCTCCGGAACCCGGCAGCCGTCGAGCACGATGTCGGCGTTCTGCACGATCCGCAGCGCCATCTTGTTCTCGATCTTCGTCGCGGTGAACCCGGGCGTGTCCTTCTCCACGACGAAGCCCAGCACGTGACGGGTCTCGACGTCGCGGGCCCAGATGACGACCAGGTCGGCGAACGTCGCGTTGCCGATCCACCGCTTCGCGCCGTCGAGGATCCATCCGTCGCCGTCGCGGCGGGCGGTCGTCTGCAGCCCGCCGGCGACGTCGGAGCCGCCGTGCGGCTCGGTCAACCCGAAGGCGCCGATCTTCTCGAAGCGGCTCATCGCCGGCAGCCACCTCCGCTGCTGTTCCTCGGAGCCGCAGGCGAGGATGGTGCCCATGGCCAGACCCGTGTGCACGCCGAAGAACGTCGCCACCGACGCGTCGGCATGGGCGAGCTCCAAGGCCATGAGACCCGCGAAGAGGTTGCTCGGCCTGGATCCCGTCGATTCCGGGTCGGCCCAGTCCACCAGCCCGAGCCTCCCGAAGCCTTCGACCAACTGGAAGGGGAATTCGGCCCGGGCCCAGTAGTCGTCGACGATCGGGGCGACCTGCGTGCGGAGGAACTCGCGGACGGACTCGACCTTCTCCCGTTCCCGGTCCGACAGCAGTTCCTCGTAGGCGTAGAAGTCTGCGGGCAGCAACCCTTTGCCCAGGTAGGGACCGGACGGTGCCGGCAAGGTCGTGGTGCCGCTCATGGCAATCTCCCTCAAGCGCTGTGAGGCCTGGCCCGGAGATCCGCGCCCGCCGGCGCTCCCAGCCCCCGGCTTTTCGGATCCGAGCGCGATTAAACGCGGATCCGGAGCGGCGCCCCCGGACCCGCGCCGCCCAGCGTGGTGGTGTCGCCGCGGACCACCCGAGTGGCCCGTCGCCGACGGTGCGCGAGAGGCGGGCGGGGCAGGATGCGGGAACTGCCGGAACGTCATGCCGGCGGCGGTGCGCCGGCGCCGCTGCGTGACGCTTCGGCGCAGCGCCAGCAGGGCCAGGCCCTGCGGACCGCACGTGCGGCTGGTCCACGGCTGCCGGTGCCTCCACGGGCGAAGCGTCCGGTTTCCGCGACCGAGCCTGCCGTCGCTGAGGGCGGTCAGGCGTTGAGCGGCTGGTCGTGGAGACGGGCGGTGAGATCGTCTGCCCATCCCTGGGTTGCGCAATTCGCCGATCGCGGGCTCGGTGAGACCGTAGGCGGCGAATTCGGTGTCGTCGATCCAGTCCGCGCCGTCCAGGCGGGCCAGCAGGTCCTCCAGGTCGAAGGCGTCGCGGGCGTGGCGGCGGCCGAGCGCTTCGAGCTCGATCGAGGACCACAGGTGGGCCGCGGCTCGGACGTCGATGAGGTCCCGGACGATCCCGCGGTCGGCCAGTGCGCGGACCTTGGTACCCACCACGTCTTCGAGGGACAGGACCGGTCCGTGGTCGGTGATCACGGCGGGGCGGGTGAGGACTTCCTTGAGGATGTCGAGCTCGCATTCCTCACCGCTGTCCGGGTCGGTCACGGTGGGACGTGCGGCCAGCGGTCCGCTTCCACGACGTGCACCTGCCAGCCGCGGTCGCGAAGCCCGGCGGTGACGGTCGCGGCGATCTGGTCCATCGGGTCGTTGTTGTCCGTGGCGACGTCGAGGTCCTGGCTGAGCCGTTGGACCAGGCCGTGCGCCTGCACCGCGTAGCCACCCGTGAGGACCAGGGGATACGGACTGCCGATGCTGAGGACGTCCGCCAGCAGCCGGCGGTGCAGTGGATCGAGGTTCACGCTGCTCGAGGCGCCCGAGTGGGGAGTTCGCTGAAGGCGGCTTCCCAGACGTCGCGGATGTCGCGGCTGATCAGCGTGCGAAGCACGGGCCAGAGCTTGATGAGAAGGTCCCGGTCGAGGTAGCGGACCAAGTCGTCGTGGAGGCCCTCGGCCAGGACGGTCCGGTAACAACTCATACGCAGCCGCGGCTGGTCCAGATCGAACTCCGTCAGGCCCGACCAGGCCAGGTGCAGCGGCAGGGCGACCGTCCCGTGCGCGGGTCCCCGCAGAGCGGACAGTTCCGCGGGCAGCCGCCTGCGGAACCGCTCGCGGCGCAGCTCTGTGGTGCTGGACGTCGATGCCATGCCCCGATTATTTCCCAGCCCGCGGTACCGGGGCCACAAACCCGCCGATCCGTGGCGGGCGCCGTCGCCGTGACCGTCACGCCCCTCCAGGCGCCGGGTGAACGCTCGCGAACGGGTCCCTGCGGGAGGGCGCCCCGCAGGCGCATCGGGCGTCGCCGTCGGGTTAGTCTGTCCCCCGTACCGGACACGGGGTGCCCCGCCGAGGGCTGAGATCACACCCGTCGAACCTGAACCAGTTCGTACTGGCGGAGGGATGTCTCCATGCCATTGGCGCATGTTTCCGGCGGTCTGCCCGCCGACAGCCGACAGACCGTCTTCGACGGCCGCATGCCGGCGGCCGCCGGCGACCTGCGGATCGAAGCACACGGCATACGACCGGTCCCCGAGGGCAACCGCTACGGCGGACCGGGGCGGCTGTTCACCGTGTGGTTCGCCCCCAACCTCACCATGACCGGCGTGTTCACCGGCACCATCGGCATCGTCCTCGGCCTGGACTTCGCCACCGCGCTCACCGCCGTGGTGCTCGGCACCGTGATCGGCGCGATACCCACCGCCTACCTGGGCACCTGGGGGAGCCGGACCGGTGCGGGGCAGCTGCCGCTGGCCCGGCTGGCCTTCGGCCGGGCCGTCGCGCTACCCGGCATCCTGCAGTGGCTGTCCTCGGTCGCCTGGGACGCGCTGATCGGGCTCTTCGGCGGGGACGCGCTGGCGCGGCTGTGCGGCCTGCCCTTCTGGCTCGGGGTCCTCATCATGATGCTCGGGCAGGGCGCTCTCGGCGTCCTGGGCTACGAGGCCATCCACCGGCTCCAGATCGTCATGACCTTCGTGCTCGCCGTCGCCTTCGCCCTGATCGCCTGGAAGCTGCTCGACGGCGTCCACCCCGCGGTCACCGGCTCCGCCCACGGCGCCGACCGGGGCGGGGCGTTCGTCCTGACCAGCACCATCGCGCTGAGCCTGTCCCTGTCCTGGGCCCCGTACGCCAGCGACTTCAGCCGCTACCTGCCACGGAGCACCTCGCGCTCGCGCATGTTCTGGTTCACCCTGGCGGGCCTGGTGGTGTCCTTCGTGGCCGTCCAGGTCCTGGGGTTGTGGGGCGCGTCCGTCCTGACCGACCAGACCGCCGCAGGTGTGGCCGATCTGCTGGGCGGTGGGCCGCTGGGGGCGTTCGGGCTGCTCGCCGTGGCCCTGGCCGCCCTGTGCAGCAACGCCATGAACGACTACAGCGGATCCCTGGCCCTGCAGACCGTCGGCGTCCGCGTTCCCCGCCCGGCGGCGGCCGCTTTCGCCGCCGTGCTCGGCTTCCCCCTGGTGCTGTGGATGCACGCTGCCGACACCACCGCCCGCTTCCAGAACGTGCTGCTGTTCGTCGGCTACTGGATCCCCGGATTCGTGGCGATCGTCATCGTCGACTGGCTGGTGCGGGCACGGGAACGGGCGGGCGCGGAGATCGACCTCGCCGCCGAGACCGACCGGCCGCAGCCCGGCCTGCCCGCCGTGGTCGCGTTCGTGGCCGCCTTCGCCGCGGCCGTGCCGTTCATGGACACCACGCTGTACGTCGGCCCGGTGGCGGACGCCCTGCACGGCGCGGACCTGTCGTACTACGTGGCCTTCCTCGTGGCCCTCGCGGTGTACACCCCGCTGCGTCTGCGTCAGCGCTCGCGGCCCTGAACCGCCACGTCCCGAACCGCCGACCATCGCAGGCGCCCGCACACGTCCGTCCCCCCAAGGAGCGACACCGCATGCCCCCGACGTCCGCCGACCACACCGCCTTCGCCGCGGAGGCGCTCACGCGCCTACGGGCCCACTCCCCGCTGGTCCAGTGCCTGACCAACTCGGTGGTGACGGGGTTCACCGCCAACGTCCTGCTGGCGCTGGGCGCCTCGCCCGCCATGGTCGACATCCCGGGGGAGGCCGGACCGTTCGCCCAGGTCGCCTCCGGGGTCCTGGTCAACCTCGGCACCCCGCACGCCGAGCAGCGCTCCGCCATGGTCGAGGCCGCGCATGCGGCCGCCCCGGCCGGCACCCCGTGGGTGCTCGACCCGGTGGCGGTCGGCGCGCTGCCCGTGCGCACCGCGCTGGCGCACCAGCTCCTCGAGCTGCGGCCGACGGTGATACGGGGCAACGCCTCGGAGATCATCGCGCTGGCGGGAGCGGGCGATGGCGGCCGCGGAGTGGATTCCTCCGACGGCGTCGAGGCGGCGGAGGAGACGGCACAGCGCCTGGCCGGCGCGACCGGCGGCGTGGTCGCCGTGTCCGGCCCCGTTGACTTCATCACCGACGGGGTGCGTACGGCCCGCATCGCCAACGGTGACGCGCTGCTCACCCGGGTGACGGGCGGGGGATGCGCGCTGGGTGCCGTGATGGCCGCCTACGCGGCGGTGGACGAGGACCCGTTCGCCTCGACGGTGGCGGCCGTCACCGCCTACACGATCGCCGCCGAACTGGCCGCGAAGAAGGCTTCCGGTCCCGGCAGTTTCGCCGTCGAGTTCCTGGACGCGCTCGCCGCGCTGCGGGAGTCCGACATCGCCGAGCGGGCGGCCGTGTCGTGACGGGGACGCCGGTCGACCTGTCGGTCTACCTGGTCACGGACGCGGCCCAGTGCACGGCCCGGGGCCGCAGCGTGGCCGAGACCGTCGCCCAGGCGGTGGCGGGCGGCGTCACCGCGGTGCAGATCCGCGAGAAGCACGCCGACGGCGGTGCCTTCCTGCGCACGGTCACGGAGGTGGCCGCGGTCCTCCCGGGGCGCGTGGCGTTGATCGTCAACGACCGGGTGGATGTGTTCCTGGCCGCCCGAGCCGGGGGCATACGCGTGTCGGGCGTCCACATCGGGCAGTCGGACCTGCCTCCGGGTGCCGTCCGCGAACTGATCGGACCGCACGCAATCCTGGGCCTCAGCGCCGCCACCCCCGAGGAACTGCGCGCCGCTGCCCAGGATCCGGCAGGCGTCCACCACGTCGGCATCGGCGCGCTGCACGCGACCCGGACCAAGGCGGACGCCCCGCCTTCGCTCGGCCTTGACGGCTTCGCCCGCCTTGCCCGGCTCAGCGCACTGCCCGCCGTGGCCATCGGCGGTGTGAACCCTGCCGACCTCCCGCGACTGCGGGAGGCCGGGGCAGCGGGCGCGGCCGTCGTGTCCGGCATCTGCGCCGCCGAGGACCCCGGTGCCGCGGCTCGCGCGTACGCCCTCGCCTGGGGTCGTGTGCCGACCCGGAGCCGGGAGATGAACCCCGCCTGACGGTGCGTGTTGCGCGGGGCCGTCGATCGCTCGGCTCAGTAGTCCTGCGGTGCCAAGGTGCGCAGGACGTCGAACTCGTTGCCCTCGGGGTCTGCCATGACCACCCAGTTCCGGTCCGGGCCCTGGCCCACGTCCACCGTGACGGCGCCGAGACCGAGCAATCTGGTCACCTCGTCCTTGGTGCTGCCGTCGATCGGGCTGACGTCGAGGTGAAGCCGGTTCTTGACGGTCTTGCCCTCGGGCACGCGGATGAACACCAGGGTGGGCGGCATCTGGCGGGCCCGGACATCCTCGACGGTCGGCACCCATGAGCCGATCTCGACCTTGCCCTCGCTCCGGTCGATCACCTTGAAGTCCAGGACCTCGCACCAGAAGGCCGCGAGCCTGTCCGGATCGTGGCAGTCAACGGTCAACTCGGTGAACCTGCTTGTCATGCTTCTCCCAGATAGTGCGGACGGGGCTCAGCGTAGGTCGCCCGCCCGACGGATCCGAGACCTTTTTGCCCAGGGGCAACAGACGGGCTTGATCCGGAGGGAACTCCTTAGCGTCGGCCGGCGGTCCGCCTTCGGCGTTCCCGCAGACTCACCGCCCAGGCGGCCAGGATCAGGACGAGGCCTGAACCCGCGACGATCCGGACGGCTGGGGTGCCGAACCTCTGCCACGACGCGGAGACGGCACCCGCCGCTCCGGCGACCAGAATCAGCATCGGCAGCCGGCGCCGCCAGGTTGGCAACGTGTCCGTACGCCAGACGGAACAGAGCTCATCCAGGCAGCGGCGAGCACGACGCACCAAGCGAAGCCGCTCATCAGAACTCCATGAACCGCAGGCACCCGATCTCAGTCAGTTCGATCGGCGAGACGATCTTGCTCCCCGCAGGAGGGCCAAGGCAAGGACTCACCGCCGGGAGATCCCGGAGCGGTTCGTACCGGCGGCGGGGTCGGCGAAGTGGAGCGGCCGAAGTTGCGCCGGCCGGGCTCGAGGCTCTCGTACGGCATCTGGTGGTGTACGACGTGGCGCCGGCGGATGAGGGCGAGGTCACGGGACGGGACGGCCTGCCGGACTCCTGGCAGGGCTCGCCCGGCGTCCCACGGACCGCCGTCAGACGTCCAGGCCCCCCAGGGCCGCACGGACCAGGGGTACCAGATCGTCCAGGTCGGCGGCCGCGAGCTCGTCGAGCGTTCCCGCGCCGCGGGCCAGCAGCACCCCGATGAAGGCGGCGGCCGCCACCTCGGCCCGCAGTTGGGGCCGGTCCAGCCCGTCGCGGATGAACCGCTCGCGCAGCGGGTCGACCACACGTAGGTACAACTGGGCGCGGGCGGCGTCCTGCACGGCGTCGTCGTCGTGGGCGTGCACGGCCGCGCGGAACACGGGGCCGGTGCCGCGCTGGTCCCCGCGGTCGAACAGTGCGCGCAGACGCTCGGGTGCGAGCAGGTCCGGTGGGGTCGCGTCGCCCAGTTCGGCGCGCAGCACCGCGGTGTACAGGCCGCTCTTGTTGTTGAAGTACCGGGCGATCAGCGCCGGGTCGACGCCCGCCCGCTCCCCGATGTCGCGGATGGTGGTGCGGTCGAAGCCCCGCTCGCTGAAGAGCTCGCTCGCCGCCTGGAACAGCCTTTCGCGGCTGCGAGTGGAGTCGCGCTTGCGCGAGGGTGTGTCCTCGTTCACCGTGTCGCCTCCTGCCGCGCCGATTCCCCACCGTGCGTCACGGCGTCCGTGCCCGGTGCGGGAGCCGTGATCGCGGCGCGCCGGTGCCGCGGCGGCAGGACGGCGGTGAACAGGATCATGGCGACCCACACCCCGCAGGCCAGGAGCGCGGCCGTCCGGTAGCCGTCACCCGTGGGCAGCGCGTTGCCGGCGGCGGTGTGGGCCTGCAGGATCGTGGCGCTCAGCACGCTTCCGGTGGAGTAGCCGACGTAGCGCAGCACCTGGTTGAAGCTCATCGCACTGCCCGTCTCGTGTGCGGGTACGGAACCCACGATCATGCCGGGCATGACGGCGAACATCCAGCCGACCCCGAAGCCGGCCACCGTCATGATGACGAACAGCTCCCACAGCTGTCCGCGGGCCAGGGCGAAGGCCAGCACGGCGGCCAGGGAGACCGCGCCCCCGAGCGACAGCACCAGTGCGGTGGGAGCCCGCCGGGCCAGCAGCGGCACCACCCGGCCGGCGGCCATGCTGGCGAGGGAGAAGGGCAGCAGCACCAGCCCGGTGACGGCCACCGAGGCGCCGAACCCGTAACCGGCCTCGCGCGGCGTCTGCACGAACCGGGTGACCAGCGACAGCAGCAGGTACATCCCGAGGCCGGCCACCAGCGCGGTCACGTTCGCGGTGAGTACCGTGCGGTCCTTGGTCAGCCGCAGGTCGACCAGCGGCCGGGCCGTCCGCAGCTCGTGCACGACCCACAGTGCGAGCAGCAGGAAGCTGCCCACGATCAGGGCGAGCAGCCGCGCGGAGTCCCACCCCCAGAGCTCGGCCTCGCTCAGGGCGAGCAGCAGTCCCGCGAGTCCGGTGCCGAGCAGCACCGCGCCCGGCACGTCCAGCCGCGGGGCGGCGCGGCGCGGGGACGGCGGCAGGACCACGGCGGCCGCCACCAGGGCGGCGGCGCTGACCGCCGCCCCGAACCAGAATCCGGCGTACAGCCCGTAGGACTGCGCGATCAACCCGGTGACCGGGTACCCCAGACCGACGCCGGCGACGGTGGTGATCGACAGCAGGGCCACCGCGGGGCGGGACCGCTCCGGCGGCAGGGCGTCGCGGGCGGTGGCGATCGCCAGCGGGGTGAGGCCCAGCCCGAGGCCCTGCAGCGCGCGCCCGGTCACCAGACAGCCGATGCCCAGCGGCAGCGCCGCCAGGACACAGCCGGTGAGCACCGCGACCAGGGCCCCGAGGATCACCGGGCGTCGGCGTGGACCGTCCCCCAGCCGTCCCATCACCGGAGTGACGACAGCGCCCACGAGCAGCGTGACGGTCAGCGACCACTGGGCGTCGTTCAGGGAGACGTGCTCCTCGGCGGCGATGGTCGGCACCAGTGGGGCGCCGAGGCTGCTGACCACGGCGACCAGCATGCCGAGCGAGACCAGTACGGGAACCAGCGCTCGCTGCCGCGCGGACCGGGGCTCCGCCATAGCGGGATTCTCCACGGCTCTCCTTGATGTCATCAGGCGATGTCTTCAGCTGAAGTAATCGCCTGATGACATTATTCCCGACACCTCCCCGGCGGGGTTGGGGCGGGCCGCGTCTCTTGCGGTGCAAGACGCCGATGCGTGCTGCAGCCGATCTGCGACAAAGTCGTCCATCAGGAATGCGGTGCGGCCTGAGATTCCCCCGGATCGTCCCATGCAACCTGATGACGGGTCAGTAAAGGGGATTGGTGGAAGCCGCCGTCCGAGATGTGGTGCGCAATTGCGTCGGACGCCGGGAAGGTGGCATTGGGGCGTGCCGCAAGCGGGCTCCGCGGATACGGCGGGTCACGTCAGGACATATCCGGCGGACGAACCTATCGCGCGCCGAGTTGTCAGCGAATGGGCTGCCGACCAGCGCAAATGCCGTCCGGGAACCTTGATCCATTCTCCGGGGTGCTGGCGTCTTTCCGTCGCGTGTCGTATTCACGCCCTCGATACGTGCAGTGACCACTCACGAGTAACAGAAGCCCAGCGTTCACTCAGCGAACACACTACAACACCAATTCCCCTCCAAAACGCCCAACAATCACCGTCGTCGTGCACGTGCAGCATTCGTGCGATGACGTTCGGTCACCACCGCTGCCGATTCTTCCTTGTTGACATGAACAGAGCGGAACTCGCTAATGGGCTCCGGTGAACGCTCGGACGTTCGCCGTCGCCCGGGAGCCGTACACGGCTCTATCCCTGCACGCACGCATGGGAGTCACGTTGCGCAGACCAGCGAGAACCACCAACCCCCTCCGCCGGACGGTGACCAGAGGACTGGCCGTCCTCGGCGCCGCCGCCATGGCGGTGCTGGGAGTACAAGCACCGGCATTAGCCACCGGGGCCGCAGGCGCGAAGTCCGCCGCCTCGGCCACCGACGGCCGCCCCTCCTTCGAACCCACCTGTGACGACGCCAAGCCCGGCCACTTCAGCTGCTTCGCCCTGCGCCGCACCGACGTGAAGCCGGTCAAGGGCCTGCTGCGGGCGGCCGACACCCCGGCCGGCTACGGTGCCGCCGATCTGCAGAGCGCCTACGACCTGCCCGCCGACGGGGGCGCCGGACAGACCGTCGCCATCGTGGACGCCTTCGACGACCCGACCGCCGAAGCGGACCTGGCCGTCTACCGGGCGCAGTTCGGGCTGCCGGCCTGCACCACGGACAACGGATGCTTCCGCAAGGTCGACCAGCGCGGCGGCACCGACTACCCCGTACCGGACCCCGGCTGGGCCGGTGAGATCTCGCTCGACGTCGACATGGTCTCCGCGATCGCGCCCAACGCGCACATCCTGCTGGTCGAGGCCGACGACAACAGCTTCGAGAGCCTGTCCGCCGCCGTCGACCAGGCGGTCGCGCTCGGTGCGAAGTACGTCTCGAACTCCTACGGCACCGACTACCGCGGCGGGAACGGCGAGGACCCGTCCGAGACCACGGACCTGGACGCCCACTACAACCACCCCGGCGTCGCGATCACCGCGTCCACCGGCGACTACGGCTACGGCGTGAGCTACCCGGCCGCCTCGCAGTATGTGACCGCGGTCGGCGGCACCACGCTGACCCGCGCGCCGTCCACCCCCCGCGGATGGACCGAGGACGCCTGGAGCCTGGCCGGTTCCGGCTGCTCGCTGTACGAGCCCAAGCCCGCCTTCCAGCACGACACCGGCTGCGACAACCGCGCACTCGCCGACGTCTCGGCCGTCGCGGAGGACGTGGCGGTCTACCAGACCTACGGCCACAACGGCTGGGCGGTCTACGGCGGCACCAGCGTCTCGTCGCCCATCATCGCCTCGGTGTACGCCGCCGCCGGCACCCCCGTCGCCGGCTCGTACCCGAACGCGTATCCGTACGAGGCCGGTACCGGACTCAACGACATCACCACCGGCAGCAACGGCAGTTGCTCCCCGTCGTACCTGTGCAACGGAGCCACCGGCTTCGACGGCCCGACGGGCCTTGGCACGCCCGCCGGTCTGAACGCGTTCCGCACCGGCGCGCACGGCGTGATCGCCGGAACCGTGACCGACAGCGCCACGGGCAAGGCGGTCAGCGGTGCCACCGTCACGGCGGGCACCGGCATCGCCCACACCGACGCCTCCGGCGCCTACTCCCTGACCGTGCCCACCGGCACCTACGACGTCTCCGTCGAGGCGTTCGGCTACGCCGACGGCTCGGCCGACGGGATCGTGGTCGACGAGGACGCCACGGTCACCAAGAACTTCAGCCTCTCCCCGGTGCCCAGCCAGACGGTCGCCGGCAAGGTCACCGACGGCTCAGGCCACGGCTGGCCGCTCTACGCCAAGATCACCGCGGACGGCGTCCCCGGCATGGTGTGGACCGATCCCGCGACCGGTGCGTACAGCCTGGACCTGCCCCAGGGGCACTCCTACACCCTGCACGTCGCGTCGGCGACGCCCGGCTACGAGACCGTCAGCAAGACGATCACCGTCGGCGACTCGGCGCAGACGGTGGGCATCGCGGTCCCGGTCGACTCCTGGACGGCGAACCCGCCCGGATACCGGGTCGACGTGACCGGCACCACCGAACCGTTCGACGCCACCGACGCCCCGCCCGCCGACTGGACGGTGGACAACGCCAAGGACACCACGGGCGGCTGGCAGTTCGACGACCCGGGCGACCGCGGCAACCACACCGGCGGTGACGGCGCGTTCGCCGTCATCGACAGCGACCACTTCGGCGGCGGCGTCACCCAGGACACCTCGCTGGTCAGCCCGGTCTACGACTTCACCGGCAAGAACGAACCCGAGGTCGCCTTCGACACCGAGTACAAGCAGTACGGCGGCCAGTCCGCGGCCGTCGAGGCGACCGCGGACGGCGGCAAGACCTGGACCAAGATCTGGTCGCCCGGCTCGGACGTCACCGGGGACCACATCGAGGCCTCGCTGTCCGACTTCGCCGGCAAGTCCGAGGTGCAGCTGCGCTTCCACTTCACCGGGAGCTTCGGCTGGTGGTGGGCCGTCGACAACGTTTTCATCGGCAACAGGCAGCTCACCCCCGTCCCCGCCGGCCTGGTCGTGGGCACCGTGACCGACGCCAACACCGGTAGCGGCATCGTCGGTGCCACCGTCACCAGCCAGGACAAGCCCACCGAGAAGACCACCACCGGGGCCACCCCCGACGACCCGAACCTGCCCGACGGCTACTACTCGTTCGTCTCGACCGCCTTCGGCAGCCACCCCTACACCGCGGCCAAGGCGAAGTACACCTCGCTTTCCAAGACCGCCAAGGCGGGGGCCGACAGCGCCGTCCAGGCGAACTTCAAGCTCAAGGCCGGTCAGGTCGCGATCACCCCGGCCTCCGTCTCCGCCTCCGTCGCCTGGGGCGGGGCCAAGACGCAGAAGCTGACCGTCAGGAACACCGGCGGCGCCGCCGCCACGGTCAAGCTCGGCGAACAGGCCGGCGGCTTCACCCAGCAGGCCAAGGGCGCCGCGCTGCAGACCGTCAAGGGCAACTTCAACCCGCTGTCCAGCAACGCCCGGGCGCCGGCCGGCACGGCCAAGCCCGCCGCGGCGGTCCCTGCCGACGACACCTGGCAGACGGCCCCGGACCTTCCGGCCGCCCTCATGGACAACGCCGTCGACACCCTGGACGGCAAGATCTACTCGGCCTTCGGGTACAACGGATCGACCGACGTGAAGGACCTGTACGTCCTCGACCCGGTGGCCGGCGCCTGGACCAAGCTGGCGAGCGCGTCCGACACCCGTGAGGACCCCGCGCACGGGTTCATCGACGGCAAGCTCTACGCCGTCGGCGGCTGGGGCCCGTCGGGCACCCCGGACGCCAAGCTGGAGATCTACGACCCGGCGTCCGACAGCTGGACCACCGGGGCTTCCGCGCCCAAGCCGTACGCCGGATCCGGCACCGCCGTTCTGGACGGCAAGCTCTACATGATCGGCGGCTGCGGCGCCGACTTCTGCGGCACGACCGACGCCAGCGTCTACGACGCGGGCACCGACAGCTGGTCCCAGATCGCGGCCTACCCCGAGCCCATCTCGTGGGAGGCGTGCGGCGCCATCGACGGCCAGATCTACTGCGCCGGTGGTCTGGGCGCCAGTGAGAACGACGTCATCCACACCTACGCCTACGACCCGGGCGCCGACAGCTGGTCGCAGCTCGCGGACGTCCCGGCCCCGCAGTGGGGCACCCACTACTCCGCGGCCAACGGGCGCCTGCTGCTGGTCGGCGGAATCGGCAACAACGCCCTCACCAACCGGAGCCAGGCCTTCGACCCGAGGTCCGGCACCTGGGCCGCCCTGCCCAACGCCAACGTCGCCACCTACCGCGGCGGCGGCGCACCCGGCTTCTTCAAGGTGGGCGGCGGCAACGCCCCCGGCAGGCCGATCAGCAAGGTCGAGCTGCTGCCCGGCTACGACCAGGGCGGGGCGAGCGACGTCGACTGGCTGAGCACCAGCGTCCAGGAGCTCACCCTGCAGCCCGGGGCCAGCACGACCGTCACCGTCTCGCTGGACGCCACGGCTCCGTCCGTGACCCAGCCCGGTGACCTCACGGCGGGCCTGAGCGTGGGCACCGACACGCCGTACGCGGTGCCGCGCATCCCGGTCAGCCTGCACGTCGACCCGCCCAAGACCTGGGGGAAGATCACCGGTCTCGTCCTGGGCAACAAGGCCACCGGCGGCACCGCACCCCTGGCGGGCGCGACCGTGCAGATCGACAGCTGGGCCTCGTCCTACACGCTCACCACGTCGGCCGACGGCACGTACGGACTGTGGCTCGACGTCCGCAACAACCCGCTCACGGTCATCGTCGCCAAGGACGGCTACCAGCCGACCGTCACGACGGTGAAGCTGAAGAAGGGAGCGACGGTCACCGCCAACTTCACCCTCAAGCGCAAGTAACCGGGCAAGCGCCGGGAACGGCGCCGACGGCCCGCGCGACGGGCCGTCGGCGCACCCCGGACGTGAACTCCGGGCCCGCTGCGGGAGATGAAGGTTCCGCGGCCACGGCGCACCCCCGTCCGGGGGTGCGCCGTGGCCGTGCGGTGGGTCTGCCGATGGTGTCGGTCAGGGCGGCAGAGGGGACCGTGGCGTTCCTGAGCAGCGTGCCGGCTCGCCGCGATGGGGGAGCAACGGCTGGTCAGTACCAGTGGTTGGTCTGCCAGAACGACCATGCGCCGCAGGGGCTGCCGTAGGCGGCGTTCATGTAGTTCAGGCCCCACCTGATCTGGGTGCGCGGGTTGGTACGCCAGTCGGCGCCCGCGGTGGACATCTTGGTGCCCGGCAGGGCCTGGACGAGCCCGTACGCGCCGGAAGAGGCGTTGGTCGCGGTGTAGTTCCAGCCGCTCTCACGGGTGACGATCTGCGAGAAGCACTGGAACTGGGAGGAGTCGCCGATGATCTCGCGCGCCATCGCCTGGATCTCGGCGGTGGAGTAGGAAGCCGTGACCACCTGGGCGGCGGCCTTCTTCTTCTCCTCGGCCTTCCTCTTGGCCTCCTTGCGGGCGGTGGCGTCCTGGGCGGCCTGCCGGCGGGCCGATTCCTCAGCGGTCCTGCGCGTGGTGACGTCAGCGGCGTCCGTCTGCGCCTGCACCTGATGCGTGAGCGAGGCCTGCTGAACGTGCTGGCCGGCGGTTATGTCCGCGAGGACGGTCGTCGTGTCGGCGGCGGCGACGGGCTGCAGGCCCGTCTGCTCGCCTTCGGAGGCGACACCGACGACGGCGCCCACGGTGGTGACCGCAGTGGCCGAAGCCACCGCGAGTCCCCGGACCGAGATCCGGCTCACACGGTTTCCTTCCGCATCGCCCGCTTCGTCACCTCACGGACGTGAACATGCCCCCTCGCACCGGCTCCATCGTCGTGCACCAGTGAGCGCGGGCGGCCCACGGCACACCTTTCAATTCCGAGGTTCCGTACACCTGGTGGTGGCGGGTGAGCCATGGGCAGGGCCTGACAAGATCGACAGCCTGCCCCATCCGGACACGGAAGCGCAACGGTCGGAAGTTTTCCGAGTCACATGGGTTGGTCGCTCCACCGACCGCCGGGCACCGCGGTGCACACGGGTCCGGCCCCTGCCACATGATGTGGCAGGGGCCGGATGTCGTAGCGGGGGCGGGATTTGAACCACGCGACCTCTGGGTTATGAGCCCAGCGAGCTACCGAGCTGCTCCACCCCGCGTCGGTGAGTCCACCATACGTCATCCGGGCGGGTCGGGCTGACATTTGGCGTCGCGAGCCCAGGAGGCGTCCGTACGGCTCGCATGGGCGGCGGCCGCGCCGACGACCGGGGGTGGGATGGTCGCGGCGCGGCCGTACTCCGTCGGCTGCCCTGTACGGCCGCAGCCATGCACCCGCCGCCCGACGCACCGGTGGCCGGGCGCCGTGCTCGGGGATACGGCGCCCGGCCTGTCGACGGGAGGAACCCGTCGCGGCTACGGCGAGCGTCCCGCCACGGCCCTCGGGTCGATGGCGCGGCGCGCCCAAGGGACCGGACGGATCGTCCGGGTGGACCATGGCGGCGGCCGTGCGCAGCCCACTTCGGACCGCGCACGGCCGCCGCCGTCCCGGGGAGGCCGTGGCCGCTATACCCGTTTCAACGTGACGTCGTGGGTGACGGTGGCTCCCCTCTTGAGCCGCACGGTGGCCACGGCCGGCCGGTAGCCGTCCTTGGCGACGATGACGGTCAGCGGGTTGTCACGGCTGTCGAGCCACAGCCCGAAGGTGCCGTCCGCGCGCGTCGTCAGCGTGTAGGAGCCGGCCCAGCCGTCGATCTGCACGGTCGCGCCCGCCAGGGGAGCCGTGCCTCCTGCCGGGGTCGCCCCGAGGATCGTTCCGCTGATGGCGCCCCATGTCCTGGGCGGGTCAACGTGCAGGGACACGGGGATGTCGGGCAGTGCGTAGGGGGTGTCGGTGAACAGGGCCAGCCGGGCGCCGTAGGCGCCGGGCTGAGCGACCTCCAGTTTCGCGGTGTCGAAGGTGAGCGTGAGCACCGTCTTCTGGCCGGGGGACAGGGTGATCTTCTTGGCGGACTCGCCGAGCCAGGTGACCTCCGACAGTCCCGCCTGGTCGTAGCCGGGCAGGAGCTCGACGGTGGTGGTGGGGGAGAGCTCGTACGCGTCGACGGTGCCGCCGACCTTGTAGAAGCCCGTCGCGCCGCCGCTTCTGAACGTGCTGGTGTTGGCGTTGGGCAGGGTGCTCCACGTGCGGGTCGCGGGGTCGAGGGCGAAGCCCTGGTTCGTCAGCTGACTGTCGTCGGTCACTCCGCTGGAGATCAGCAGCAGTCCGTTGGCCGCGGTGTACGCAGCCCCCCACAGCGGGATCGGCATGTCGGGCAGGGCCGACCACTTGTCGGTGGCGGGGTTGTAGACGTACGCGGAGGAGACGGCGACGGCGCCTCCGCTCTCGCCGCCGGCGCAGTAGATCCTGGTTCCGATGGCGGCGCAGGACTGCCAGGCGATGGGCTCCGGATACGGGGCGATCTCGGACCAGCGGTTGTCCCGGGGATCGTAGACGGAGGCGTCGGTCGTGCCGCAGCTCGTGGCCGCGCAACCGCCGATCGTGTACAGCTTTCCGTCCAGGACGGCGCTGCCCGATCCGGCGTAGGCCTTGGGCGCCTTCGCGCCGCTGGTCCAGGTGTTGCGGACCGGGTCGTAGACGTCCAGGCCCGGGTCGATGCCGCCGGTGCTGCTGCCCCAGCCCCCGGCGGCGTAGAACTTGCCGTCGATGAAGCCGTGCGCGGGAGCGCGGCGCGGGTGCGGGGACGAGGTGAGCTGGGTCCAGGTTCCCGTGTCCGGGGTGAGGCGGTACAGGTCGCCGGTGTCGTCCTCCCCGTCGTACCCGTAGGCCGAGTAGACCTTGCCGTCGTAGGTGTCGACGACGTTGTCCATGATGGCCGTGGGCAGGTCGGCGACGGGCTTCCAGGCGTCACCCGAGGGTCCGGCCGTGGTGGAGGCAGCCGCGCGCCCGGCGGTCCGCGTGGTGCGGCCGTCGATCTGCGCGGAGCGCCCGTCGGCGCGGGAGGACGGGAGTAGACGCTGGGTGACGCGGTGGAGAGGTGCGCCCTCGTCGGTGCTGCCGGAGCCCGCCCGTTCCGCCAGCGTCAAGGTGGCCTGCGCGCCTCCGGTGTTGGTGACGGTCAGTTTGTGCGTCGCGCTCTTGCCCAGGATCGCGCTGGCCTCGATCGGGTCGGTCGCCAGGGACAGTTGACCCGCCGCGAGTTTCCATGACGAGGTGACGACGGTGTCGGCGCGTGCCGCGACCGTCTTGGTCCGCTCGGTGTAGCGCGGCGTCGATGCCGTGAGGGCGTGCTTGCCCGGCGGCGCGGTCAGCGTGAAGAAGCCGTCGCCGAGGTTCGGGTCGTCGGGTGTCGCCGCCGTGGTCGCGCTCAGGCCGGTCTCGTCGCGGTCGGTGACGGTGGCGGATGCCAGCCCCGTTCCCGTGTTGGCGTCGGTGACGGTTCCGGTGATCAGGCCGGCCGGGGTGGGGGTGAGTTCCCGGCCGCCGATGAAGACGTTGTCAACGGCCCACCACAGGGCGTAGGAGGCGGAGTAGTGGAACCGCAGCCGGACCGAGGGCTCGCCCGCGTACGCGGCCAGGGGCACCTCGAGGTGTGCCGGGCCGGCCGCGTCGTTGGTGAGGGACCGGATGTTCCTCCAGGTGTGACCGTCGTCGGTGCTCGCGTCGAGGTCGGCGGTCTGACCGAAGAAGGGCATCAGGTCGGTGTCGAAGGCCAGCTCGGGGACCGCGACGTCGGTGAAGTCGAACCGCGGACTGACCAGGCTGGAGTCCTGGCTGGCCGGGTAGCCGTAGTGGTCGCTGTCGACCACCGCGAAACCACCGTCGCCACCGGTGGTGTTGGAACGCGAACCCGGGTCGTCGAACGCCCAGCCGCCCTGCGTTCCCTCGGCGTTGACCACCGACCAGCCCCCGGGCGCGGAGTCCGTCGAGGCGAACTCCTGCGTCGGGCCGGTCAGCTTCGGCGCGTAGGCGGGGGCGCCGGCCGACCAGACGCCGGCGGGTACCGGGATGTCGAGCCGCTGCGCCGCCGTGCCTGCCGCGAGGTGCCGGGTGACTTCCTCGTAGCCGGGGAGGGAGGCCGTGATCCGCAGGGTGTGCGCGCGGTTCTGGGGGAGCCTGACGCTGTACGCGCCGGTCGCGGGGTCGGTCCACACCGGGCCGGCGGGCGAGCCGTCCACGGCGATCTTGGCGTAGAGCGGCCAGCCGTGGCCGGAACCGTCGGTGACCTTCCCGGTGACCGTGCGGCTGGGCACCGTGTGGAGTGCGTAGTCCCTCGTCAGAGCGGCGCCGTCGGGGATCGCGACGTCCGGCGTGGACACGGTCGCATAGCCGAAGGCCTCGACGCCGATGTCGTAGGTTCCGGCAGGCAGGGACAGCGTGTAGGCCCCCGAGGCGTCGGAGTGCACCACGACGTCACCGCCCGATATCGCGGCCCCGGCCACAGGCTTGCCGGTCCCGGAGTCGGTGACCGTCCCGGAGACCTCCCCGCGCGGCCCGCCGCGGAACGCGCCGAGACCCCGGGGCGTACCCAGCCCGGTCGGTCCGTCGTATCCCGGCCCCGCGGTGCACAGGTAGGCGGGGTCGCACTCGCCGTTGGCCCCGCTGGTCACGTCGTTGAGGCCGCCGGTGGCGGCGTAGGGGTAGGAGTTGGGGTAGCTGTCGGCCGCCGGCGTTCCGGCCGCCGCGTAGACCCCGGCGATGATCGGCGTGGCCGCGCTGGTCCCTCCGTAGACCTGCCAGCCGGTCTGCCCGTAGGTCTGGTAGACCGCCACCCCGGTGGCGGGGTCGGCGACGGCCGAGACGTCCGCGACGGTACGCCGCGGGCAGCCGGTGTCCTTCTGGAAGGCCGGTTTCGCCTGGTAGGCGGAGCAGCCCGAGCCGGTGCCGTCGTTCCCGTTGCTCCAGACCGACTCCGACCATCCGCGCGGAGCGCTCGGGTCCCGTGCGAGGGAGGTGCCGCCGACCGAGGTGACGTACGGGGAGGCGGCGGGGTAGGGGACACCGTAGTTCAGGTCCCCCGACGCGACGACCATGGCGACACCGGGGTGGTCGTAGTGCGTGTCGGTGGTCTCGGCGGGGTCCTCACCGCCCCCGGGGTAACTGTCGTAGTAGGAACCGTAGGAGTTGGAGACGAACTTGGCGCCGAGAGCGACGGCCTGGTCGACGGCCGCCCCGAGGTTCCCGCGGTCGGCGCTGTCGGCCTCGACCAGCAGGATGTGCGCGTTCGGCGCCACGGCCGAGACCATGTCCAGGTCCAGCGAGATCTCCCCGGCCCACTCGGGGTCGGGCTGCGGGTAGTCGGTGCCGCCGCGCTGGTCGACCTTGCGGAAGCAGCCGTTGCCGGTGGTGCAGGCCGGCAGTCCGTACTGCTGCCGGTACACCGCCAAGTCCTGCTCGGCGGTGGGGTCGTCGTACGCGGCGACCACGGCGACGGTCTGGCCGGCGCCGCCGTTGGCCGGGAGGTCGTAGGCGCTTCGCAGATCGCCGGGGCCGTACCCGGCCGGTTCCGACGACCGCCTGTCGGTCGCGAGGTCCGTGCGGCGCAGGGCGAAGCACGCGAACTCGTTCTTCTCGGGTGTGGAGCAGGAGGGCTCCATGGACAGCCCGTTGCCCCTGCCGGTGTCCGCGCCCTCGTGTGTCGTACCGGCCGGCGTCTGTGCGGTGGCCGATGCCTGCGTCCCCAGCAGGGTGAGCAGTGACAGGCTCAGTACCGTCAGGCCCGCGGTGAGTCTGTGCCGTCCGATGCGCGTGAGCTTTCTCGATATGTGCAAGTAAGTGATCCCATCTGGACGGTGATGCGCGATCAGCTGCCGGCGATGGCGAATGAATCCATTCACTGCGGGGCCATTAGACATCGTTTCTGCTGGCTGGGTGGCTGGTTGAGCCGATCTTGGCGGAGCGGCCCCAGGGCGGTGCGCGGCGTCGGGCGGGCGACCGGGAGACGCCGGCGGCCGTCGTGCATGCGCACGCCGGTCCCGCCGTGGTCCTGGATGGCGGAGGGTGCGCGCCGGGGCCGGCATCGTGCCGCACCGGCCCGAAATCCACCGCACAGGGGTGATTGGACGCTTATGCCCGAATGAATCGCGTGAGAAGTCGGAAAATTCTCGACGGGATGTGCATCCCTTTGCGCCCCTCGGGAGTCCTATCGGCTGGCGGCTTCGTCATGCCGTCAACCCATAGGAACATTTGGGGTATACACTTTGAAAAACGGCATAAAGATCACATCCCGCGTGTCTGCGGTGACGATCACTGCGGGAGCAGTGTTGTCCGCCGCAGCACTCACCGTCCCGGCGCAGGCCGCGACGCTCACGGTGCCCACGATCACCGCCAAGGGCGGCTTCGTGATGAACAACGCGACGGGTAAGGCCCTCTACTCGAAGGCCGCCGACACCCGCCGTTCCACCGGCTCCACCACCAAGATCATGACCGCTCGCGTCGTGCTCGCCCAGCCGAATCTGAACCTTGACGCCAAGGTCACGATTCAGAAGGCGTACAGCGACTACATCGTCTCCAAGGGCGCCTCCTCGGCGCACCTGATCGTCGGTGACAAGGTGACGGTGCGTCAGCTGCTGTACGGGCTGATGCTCCCATCCGGCTGCGATGCGGCCTACGCTCTCGCCGACAAGTTCGGCAGCGGCTCCACGCGGGCCGCACGGGTCAAGTCGTTCATCGGCAAGATGAACTCGACGGCCAAGAGCCTGGGTCTGAAGAACACCCACTTCGACTCGTTCGACGGCATCGGGAACGGGGGGAACTACTCGACTCCTCGCGACCTGACCAAGCTCGCCAGCAGCGCGATGAAGTACTCCACCTTCCGCACCGTCGTGAAGACGAAGGCGACCAAGCAGAAGGTGACCACGAAGAGCGGTGGCTACCGCTACATGTCGTGGACCAACACCAACACGCTGTTGAAGAGCTACTCCGGGACCATCGGTGTCAAGACCGGTTCCGGCGCGGTTGCGAAGTACTGCCTGGTCTTCGCCGCGACCCGGAACGGCAAGACGGTCATCGGTACCGTTCTCGCCTCCTCCTCGGCGACCAGCCGTGCCTCGGACGCGACGAAGCTGATGAACTACGGGTTCAAGAAGTAGGCAAGCCCACCATGGCGAAGGGTGTGCCCACGACCGCACGGTCGTGGGCACACCCTTCGTCGTTCGCCGGCGGACCCGCCCGGCCGGCATCCGGCGCGGCGACCGGATGTCGGTCCCGTCCCCGCCGTACGGCCGAGTCGCCCGCGGGCGGGTGAAACGTCAATGGCTAAATAATTGACGCGATTTTGCCCGGTAAACGCCCGGGCCGGGGCCGCGGACGGAAACCGGGAAAGACGGGGATGTCGGCGAATACCCCGGTACGTCGAGCCATGGGGACCAGTCAGGCGCAAGCAGGGCACACGGGCTCCGCGGTGGCATAAGGGTGGCGGACCGGGAATCGGGCGATGCGTGCGTCAACCACCCTCATGATGCGACCTGTCACGCATGGCGGCATTGATCCCCACCTGCTCTCCGGAATCCGGACACATTCGCGTCGAGTGCTCCGGAGAACGCGAAATGGCGGCCCGTTTCTGCCTTTTCGGCGTTGACATGGATACGTGATCTCTCCGCTAATGGACTCCCGGCGACCGCAGGAGTTCGCTGTCGAACCTTCATATGTCGGCGTTTCATGGGATCACTGGGGAGTCGGACGTTGCACGTAGCACACATATCCGGTCCACCGCTCCGGCGGCGGATGTCCACCTGGTCGGCGGTGATCGTCACCGCCGCGCTGGCCGTCCTGGGCATCCAGACACCGTCCCAGGCTGCGGCGCCCTCAGCCGCGGCCGCCACAGCGTCCGCTGCCGCGGGCGGTGACGCGCCCTACGAAGCGGCGTGCGGCGCCGCAAAGAAGGGCGAGGCCACCTGCTACGCCCTGCGCCGCACCGATGTGAAGCCGTCCAAGGGCCTGCGGACCACCGCGGCGCCGGGCGGGTTCGGACCGGCCGACCTGCGTTCGGCCTACAACCTCCCGGCGGGCGGCGGTGCGGGGCAGACGATCGCCATCGTCGACGCCTTCGACGACCCGACCGCCGAGGACGACCTGGCGGTCTACCGCGAGCAGTACGGCCTGCCCGCCTGCACCGCCGACAACGGCTGCTTCACGAAGGTCGACCAGCGCGGCGGCACCGACTACCCGCAGCCCGACCCGGACTGGGCCGGGGAGATCTCCCTCGACCTCGACATGGTCTCGGCGATCGCCCCCGAGGCTCACATCCTGCTCGTCGAGGCCGACACCCCGAGCTTCGAGGACCTCGGCGCCGCCGTCGACACGGCGGTCGGGCTCGGCGCCAAGTTCGTGTCCAACTCCTACGGCACCGACTACCGCTTCGGCAGCGGTGAGGACCCCTACCAGACGACGGTGCTGGACGCCCACTACAACCACCCCGGCGTCGCGATGGTCGCCTCCTCCGGCGACTTCGGCTACGGCGTCTCCTACCCGGCCGCGTCGTCCTACGTGACCGCGGTGGGCGGTACCTCCCTGACCGCCGACAGCGGGAGCAGCCGCGGCTGGTCCGAGAGCGTCTGGGACGGCGCGGGGTCCGGGTGTTCGCTCTACGTGCCCAAGCCCGCATTCCAGAAGGACACCGGCTGCGCCAACCGCGCCGTCGCGGACGTCGCCGCGGTGGCCGACCCCGCCACCCCGGTCGCGGTCTACCAGACCTACGGTGGCGGCGGCTGGGCGCAGTTCGGCGGCACCAGCGCCGGTTCGCCGATCATCGCCGCCGTCTACGCCAACGCGGGCACCCCCGTCGCGGGCACGTACCCCAACTCCTACCCCTACGCGGCGGACGCGGGGTTCCACGACGTCACCGCCGGCAGCAACGGCACCTGCTCCCCGGCCTACCTGTGCTCCGGCGCCGCCGGATACGACGGCCCGACGGGCCTCGGCACCCCCGACGGCCTGCGGGCCTTCCGCACCGGCCCGCACGGGACGCTGGCCGGCACCGTGACCGACCAGGTCACCGGCAAGCCCCTCGCCGGTGCCACCGTCAGCGCGGGAACCGACAACGTCACGCGCACCGGGGCCGACGGCGGTTACAGCCTCGGCCTCCCGGTCGGCGGCTACGACGTCACCGTCGAGGCCTACGGCTACGCCGGCAGCACCGCCGAGGACGTCGACGTCACCGAAGGCGGCACCGTCACCCGGGACTTCGCGCTGAAGCCGGTCCCCAGCCAGACGGTCTCCGGCAAGGTCACCGACGGCTCCGGTCACGGCTGGCCGCTGTACGCCAGGATCACCGTGGACGGCGTCCCCGGCGGCCCGGTGTGGACCGACCCGGCCACCGGCGCCTTCACCCTCAGCCTTCCCGAGGGCCACGACTACACCCTCCACGCCGACGCGTCCCTCCCCGGCTACACGACGGCGACCAGGTCCCTCACCGTCACCGACGCGCCGCAGTCCCTCGACCTGTCCCTGCGGGCCGACCCCTGGCAGGCCACCGCACCCGGCTACGCGGTGCACCTGAGCGGCGCCACCGAGCACTTCGCGTCCACCGACTCCGCCCCGCAGGGCTGGCGCGTCGTCAACGCCGACGGCAGCGCGGGCGGCTGGACCTTCGATGACCCCGGCGGCCGTGGCAACCAGACCGGCGGCGACGGAGCCTTCGCCATCGCCGACAACCCCACGATCGGTTCGCCCTACGACACTCAGCTGATCAGCCCCGCCTACGACCTGACCGACGCGTCCGATCCCGAGCTGGCCTTCGACGCCATGTACTGGGTGTCCGACGGGAGCGCGGTCTCGGTCGACGCCAGCTCCGACGACGGCGCCACATGGAAGTCCCTGTGGTCGGCGACGGCGGGCTTCGCGGACCACGCCAAGGTCGAGATCCCGCTCGACGACTTCGCCGGCGAGCGGGACGTCCGTGTGCGCTTCCACTTCGTCACCGAGTTCGCCTGGTGGTGGGGCGTCGACGACGTCTTCGTCGGCGATCGCGGTTACACGGCCACCCCCGGCGGCCTGGTCACCGGGACCGTGACCGACGCCAACACCGGCAAGGGCCTGGTCGGCGCCGGCGTCACCGTCGAGGGCGAGCCGGGGGCGACCGCGACGAGCGCGGCCACCCCCGAGGACCCCGCGCTCGGTGACGGGCTCTACCTCATGTTCTCGCCAGGCCTCGGAAAGCACGAGGTCACCGCGGCAAGGCCGCGCTACACGGAGCTGACCAAGACCGTCGACATCGCGGCCGACAGCGCCGTCACGGCCTCCTACAAGCTCAGGGCCGGGCAACTGACCGTGACCCCGGACTCCGTCGGCGCCACCCTCGCCTGGGGCAAGTCCGCCACGCGGAACATGACGGTCAAGAACACCGGGGGCGCGCCCGTCAGCGTGACGGTGGGCGAACGGGCCGGCGGCTTCCAGTCCCAGGCCCTCGGCAACGGCGCACCCCTCCAGACCGTCAAGGGGCACTTCTCCCCGCACGCGAGCAAGAAGGGTTCGGCCCCGACCGGGGCGAAGCACGCCGCGGCGCCGTCCGGGGGCGCCTGGCAGACCGGCCCCGACCTCCCGGAGACCGTCCTCGGCAACGCGGTCGGCACCTACGAGGGCAAGGTCTACTCCGCCTTCGGCTACACCGGCTTCGACGTCACCAACGCGATGTACGTCCTGGACCCCGTCGTCGGCGGCTGGAGCAAGGTGGCCAGCGCGGCGGACCGCCGGGAGGCGCCCTCGGGGCAGTTCGTCGACGGCAAGTTCTACACCGTCGGGGGCTGGCTCCCGGACAACACCACCGACCCCAAGCTGGAGATCTACGATCCCGTCGCCGACCGCTGGAGCACCGGGGCACCGACGCCCGCGGCCTACGCCGGGCAGGGCAACGCGGCTCTCGACGGCAAGCTCTACACGGTCGGCGGCTGCGACGACCACTGCGGCACCGCCGAGGCGTACGCATACGACCCCGACACCGACACCTGGTCCCGGATCGCCGACTACCCGGAGCGGGTCGCCTGGGAGTCGTGCGGCGGCGTCAACGGCAAGCTCTACTGCGCCGGCGGTGACGCGGACGGCCTCGGCGAGAGCAAGCACGCCTACGTCTACGACCCGGCCGCCGACACCTGGACGTCGCTTCCCGACCTGCCGATCCCGCTGTGGAGTTCCTCGTCCACCGCGGCGAACGACCAGCTCGTGATCTCCAGCGGCATCAGCCACGAGGCCCTCACCAACCAGGGCTTCGCCTACGACCCGCAGGCCGGCGCCTGGACCGCCCTGCCCAACGCCAACGTGGCCACCTACCGCGGCGGCGCCGCCCTCGGCGTGTACAAGATCGGCGGCGGCAGCGAGCCGTACACCCCGAGCAGCACCGTGGAGCTCCTGCCCGGATACGACCAGGGCGGCACGAGCGACGTCCCGTGGCTGAGGACGAGCACCCAGCACTTCACCCTGCAGCCCGGTGCGAGCACGACCGTCACCGTCACGCTGGACGCCTCGGTGCCCGAGGTCGCGCAGCCGGGTGACTTCAGCGCGCAGCTGGCGCTGGGCAACGACAGCCCGTACGGGATGCGGAAGGTCCCGGTGTCCCTGCACGTCGACCCGCCGAAGACCTGGGGCAAGATCACCGGAACCGTCCGTGGCGTCCAGAGCGACGGCACCACCAAGCCGCTGGCGGGTGCCACCGTGGAGATCGGCAGCTGGGCGGCGGACTACTCGCTCAGGACGGCCGCCGACGGCACCTACTCCCTGTGGCTGGACTCCCGCAACAACCCGCTGGAGGTCATCGTGGCCAAGGACGGTTACCGGCCGGTGGCCACCACGGTGAAGATCCAGAAGGGGGCGACGGTCACCAGCGACTTCACGCTGAAGAAGCAGTAACCGCCGATCCGGCGGAAGCAGACGCGGGCCGGCCCCTCGGGACCGGCCCGCGCCTGTCCGGGGGGTGCCGGGTCGCCTCGTCGCGGGTGACGCGGCGGGTCGGTCAGAGCCGCCAGCGACGGATCTGGTCGGCGCAGGCGTAGACGTCCGCGCGCCCCGCACGGACCTGCTTCGCCAGGTCGCTGAGCGCCCCGTACGGTGCATCGACCGCCTGGCCGCACGCCGCCATGTAGGCCACCGCGACGAGCGCCCCGTACATGGCGTTGCGGGCGGGCAGCGGGCACACCGAAACGATCTCGTGGAAGAGGGCCGCCGCACGCCAGGCCGCGTCCACGGTGTAGTCCAGCTTCGGGGCGTTGACCCGGTGCCGGGCGACCGCCGCGACCAGGCCGGAGAAGTCGTGGACCGACGGCTCCTTCGGCAGCACCTCGGCCTGGCGTTCCAGCAGCCAGCGAATGTCGACCTGCAGCTCCACCTCAAGCGGCCCGTCCGGTGGCGCTGTCCGGCTCCTCTTCCGGGAACGCCTCGGCGAACTCCGCGGCATGCCTGGCCAGGAACGCAGCGGCCGTGGCGGCCCCGTCGTCGAGTCGGGGGTCGCGCTCGGCAGCCTGCGTGATCAGAGCGGTCACCGTGGTGCCTTCGGCCTCGGCGCGTGCGACGAGACGGGCATGAACGGCGTCATCGAGCCGGATGTTGATCTGCTTCGCCATGCCCCCAGTGTATAGCAGACTGCTATACACTGGGATGCCGCGCCAAGCGCAGGGCCGAAGCGACGGCGAACGCCGGTGCGGGCGCCCGCTCGCCCGGGTGCGCCCCACGGCGCGCAGGGCTCGCCCTCAGGGGCCCAGGGCGAGGCCGACGATGTCGAAGGCGCGACGTACGGAGCGGTTCCAGACCACGGCCGCCACCGCGATGGCGGTGCACGCCATGACGATCGGCTCAGCGCCGTCGGACAACCCCAGCCGGGAGACGCCGATCACGCCTCCGATCGTGAGGACGGACCACGTGACGGTACGGATCCACTCGCGGTCAGGCCCCGCCACAGCGCCCTGTAGCTGGCTCTCGTCCAGAAGCGCGCCCACCCGGGCTTGGCAGTAGCGATCCGCGATGGTCAGAAGGAGTCCTCCCAGCTCCTCCAGCGCCGGGCGCGGATCGCTGTCGAGACGGGCTTCACAGGCGCGCAGCGCGGCAATCACCCGGCGCTCGTGCGCCTTGAGCGTCCTGCGGCGGTGCGAGAACAAGGAGACGGAGCGCCGCTGCCTGTGAGCGGCGGATATGCCACGACTGACCGCTCCGATCCGGCGGGAGACCTTGCGCAGATTCGGTGCCAGCCTTTCGCCGCCCGCCCTGTGCGCCTCCGCGCAGGCCGTGATGGCCTCGGCGATCTCCATGACCAGTGCGTACCGCCGTGCACCGAAGACCACGCCTACCTGCCGGAAGGACAAGCGGGTCTGCGGAGCCTCGCGTCCGCCGAGGGAACTGCGAAGGGTCATCACCGGAATCGCGACGGCACCGAAGACCAGCGCGACCACTGCCCAGGGGGTCTGTGCCATGGAAACGCCGTCAGCGGTCACGTAGTCGACGGTCACGAAGACCGCACCCGTCGCTGCGCAAAAGAGGATGCAGGTCAACAAGATGCGAAGGTGACGCCTGCGACGGATGGCAACGCGGACCCGGGCCGGAACGCGGCCAGGCATCGCCAGGCGCGCCAGGGAATCCTCGAGTTCGGCCAGACTTTCGTCACCCCACACAAGCCTGGATCATGGCACGGGACGGATCGCCCCGGAGCCCTTTTCCCGTGCCAGGTGCGGCTCGCGATGTCACCTCGCCGAGGGCCCCGAGGGCCCCGAGGCCGACCGGGCCGAGTGGTTCCCACCCGGCCCGGTCGCCGACGGTAGGTCAGCGCAGGCCGGTGGCCCGGATGACCGTCTGCGCCACGGTGTTGCCCCGCGTGTCCGAGGCGTGGACCCGCAGCGATACGAACGCGGCCTTCCGCGGGGCGTCCAATCTCACGCGCACGGTGCCGTCGCGCAGGACCCGCGGCGTGACGCGGTGCCAGGTCCTGCCGTCGTCGTAGGACACCTCCACCTTGTCGGTGCGCACCCGGGCCGTGGAGGCGCCGCGGATGTGCGACGGCGCCACGACGAGCTCGGCGTCACGCCGGGCCGATCCGCCGGTCGAGGTCGGGATGGTGTAGTCCAGCTGCACCAGGGGGAGCAGCGGCGCCTTGCCGTTCCGCGGTGCCCCGGACATGAAGCCCCAC
The DNA here is from genome assembly GCF_033792805.1 of Streptomyces sp. PA03-1a. NCBI lineage: Bacteria > Bacillati > Actinomycetota > Actinomycetes > Kitasatosporales > Streptomycetaceae > Streptomyces > Streptomyces sp. PA03-1a. The sequence goes on along the minus strand of NZ_JARAVO010000012.1, from coordinate 15,773 downwards.
TCGGTGCGGGTGGAGGTGGAGTACGCGTACCCTCCGGTGCGCTTCGTGGTGGTCACCAGCCGGTAGCGGCTCGGGGTGCTCGGAACCGGGAAGTCGAAGTACGAGCCTTCGGTGCTGCCGAGCAGCTTGGTGCTCCGGCGGAGTTCGACGGACTGCGTCGTGGTACCGGGCCCATTGGTGCCGGCGTGATCGCGGCCGCCGTCGCCGAAGCCGGGAATCTGCCCGAGGACGGAGTCGCCCGTGCGCCGCGGGGTGTCCAGGTACTCGACGACCCGGGGTCGTTCGACCGGACCGAACCACTGGACGCTCGTGGCACGTCCTGCCGGATAGGCGACCTGGCCGGAGTACTGGTCGGAGTACTGGTTGCCGCTCTGATGGGCCTCCTCCCTCCAGATGGCGCCGGGGGCGGCGGTCACCCAGTCGGTGCGTCGCGCCCCGGAGGTCGACAGCCGGGTCGAGTCCAGCAGGAAGAGCTGGTACGGCTGGATGTCGAACCGGTTCTCGTACACCTTGTTCGTCGTGCGGAAATCGACGTCGACCCGGGCGAGTTCCCTCGTGCCCGGTGCATAGCGCCGGGTCTTCGGGATGCCGCCGCGCCAGGTGCGCACCAGGTCGTAGAGGTACGCGGTCGTGGAGCGGCCGACGATGTGCATGGGCACCGAGCCGGAACCGCTGTGGATGCGGTCGATCAGGACCTCGCCCTCGGTTCGCGAGATGCCCGCGACGACGATCTTGCTACGGCTGCCGCTCGGCCAGTAGCGTCCGCTGTCGCCGTTGACGATGACGAGGACCGCCACGCCGGCCTTCTCGGCGGCGGCGATCTGGTCGTGGGAGGCGGTCCGGGAATCGCCGTCATCGTCGTCGTCCGGCGGGGGTACGTAGCGGACCACCGCCACCTTGCCCCGGGCCCCGGCCGCGGCGTAGTCCTGCTCTCGGCCGTCACCGGCGAAAACGGCCGGGAGGGTGTGCGTCCGGTCGGCCGGCCGGGCCGAACCGGGCTCCAGAGCCAGGTCGTCGAAGTTCTGGGAGCCCGAGGAGAGGCTGAGCAAAGGCTGCTCCATCCTTGCCCGGACGGTGTACAGCAGATCGCCGTCGGCGGGCTTGTTCGTCGGCAGCGCCCACATGCTGTCGTGCTGGGGAGCGAGGGTCGAGGTCTCGCCGATGGCGGGAGCGCCGTCGGTGAACGACCTGAGGAAATCGGCGCGGACGACGCCGGCCGTGGTCACCTGCGGTGTGACGACCTCGGTCAGTCGCAGTGCCCTGCCGTCGACGGTCGCCGACGTGTCGGCGTCGCGGACCTGGATGCCGGTCTTGAGCAGGAGCGCCTGCCCGAGCGAGGAGGCCCCGTGGGTGCCTCGGACGTCACCCCACAACCAGGCCGTGTAGACGCCGTTCGGCACGACCAGGTCGATGTCACCGCGTGTGTTGGTCACCCCTTCGAAGCGGGACCCGTCACCATGGCGCTGGACCCGCACCACGTCGGCCAGCGGTTCGCCGTCCCGGCCCTGGAAGTGCAGCCGCAGATGGTGGTGCTCCTCGCGGGTGCTGACGGCGACCAGGGTGCGTGTGGCGGTCTTGCCGTCCACCAGGCCCGTGAGGTGTCCGGTGAAGCGGGAACCCGCCGGCGCCCGGTCGAGGACGGTGGTGAGCGTCGTGGCGGCGGTGCCCCCGGCCGGCACGGTCACCTGACGGGCCGTCACGGTGAACAGTCCCTGCGGTGCGTCGGGCGCGTCGACCCGTAGCGTGACGGTGACCGCCTCGTCGCCGGAGTTGAGCCACTCGATCCGGCGGTCCACGGTCTGCCCCGGCTTTCCGCCCAGGGAGTGGATGCCCGCGTCGGCGGTTCCGGTGGCCACGAGGCGGGCCGCGGAGGCCGCCGCGGCGTCGACGCGCCCGTTGCCACCGTCGTCGGAGGTGTTGGCGGGCGTCTCGTGGGCCGTGCTCACCAGGGCGTCCTTGATGCGGGCCCCGGTCCACCCCGGGTGGCCGGCCGCCACGAGGGCGGCGGCGCCGGCCACGTGCGGGGTCGCCATGGACGTGCCGTTCAGGGAGGCGTAGGAGCCGCTGCCGAACGTGGCGTACTGCGAGCGTGCCGCGAGGATGCCGACGCCGGGCGCGGTGATCTCGGGCTTGATCGCGTCGTCACGGAATCGGGGGCCGCGGCTGGAGAACCAGGCCACGGCGTCCGTGGAGTCGACGGCGCCGACGGTCAGGGCGGCGTCCGCGGAGCCCGGGCTCGCGACGGTGGACGGGCCGTTCTCCCCGCTGTTGCCCGCCGCGATGGTGAACAGGGCGCCCGTCTCGGCACTGAGTGCGTTCACGGCCTGGCTGAGCGGGTCCGTGCCGTCGTCGGGGGCGAAACCGCCGAGGCTCATGCTGATCACGCGTGCCTTGGTCTCACGCGCCGCCCACTCCATGCCGGCGATGACCCAGGAGTCGGATCCGGAGCCGGAGTTGTCGAGCACCTTGCCGATGTGAAGCTCGGCTCCGGGCGCGACGCCCTTCTCCTTGCCTCCGGACGCCGCGCCGTTGCCGGCGATGGTGGAGGCGACGTGTGTGCCGTGACCGTTGCGGTCCACGACGTCCTCGTACGGGATGAAGCTCCGGGACGAGGCGACGACGCCTGCGAGATCCGGGTGCTCGGTGTCGTACCCGGTGTCGAGGACGGCCACGTCGACACCCTTGCCGATGTTGCCGCGCGCCCAGGCGTCCGGGGCACCGATCTGTGCGACGCTCGACTCGAGCGTCGCCTTGACCTTGCCGTCCAGCCAGACCTTGCGGACGCCGCCGTTCAGCGCCGGCTCGCCCGCGGTGGTACCGCGTGCCGCGGACGTCGCCCGTGTGAGCCCGGCCCAGAAGTCCGCCGCCCGGCTGTGGGTCTGGGTGACAGCGGTGCTGTCGATGCTGGTCAAGGCCCTTGCGCCGGTGGCACCTTCGGGCAGGGACGCCAAGTCCTTCTTGGCCAGTGAGTCCGAGGAATAGCTCAGGATGAGGGGCAGCCCACGGGAGCGCGAGTCGTCGTACCCGTCGGCGACGAGTCGGGTGACGTTGAACAGGGTCTCGTGGAGGAGACCGGCGGCCACGTACCGCTCCGCCACGGCGGGCACGACGTAGACGTCCCCGTGCTTGCTGCTGACGCGTACGTCCGCCCGGTCTCCGTTCGGTGCGGCCACGGTGACGGTGACGGGGCCGGAGCCGTCGGGGGTGACGGTGACGCGGTCACCGGAGATGAGGGTGACGGTCCGCGCAGTGGATCCGAGTGAACCGCCGTCGGCTATGGTGACGCCCTTGGTCGCGGCGGGGGTGTGGTCGGCGGCTGTCGCCGGGGGGACCACCGTCAGCAGCGCGCTGACCGCCGCCAGGATGGGCAGGCCCTGCCGGGCCCGGATATGTGGTCGCACACGAGTCCTTGGTCGAGTCTTCGTTGGATGTGCAACGCATGGTGTCACAACATGTGATGTGTTTGTTGTCTACCTCCCGTTCAACCGCCCTGACCCGCCCGCTGCCTGTGCCGCCGATGCCCCTCAGGCGCTTAATGGCTCCCAATGAACGGTGCGGGCGCACCGACGACACAACGGGCGAGCGCGCCGGCGTCCCGGACACTGAGGCCGCAACGGCAACCGCATGGTTCACCACCCGTCGGATCAGGGTGAGCACCAGGATGACCGGGGCCGATTGGGCACGGCAGACTGCAGCATCATCAGCAGCGCGACGGCCACAGCCAGGGCCGCGACCAGGATGCCGCTCTCCCACTCGTTACGGGCTCAGCGAGGTGAGGGGGGGCCGGGCCGGCACAGCGCTCCGCCCGGCCCTTCGGAGACACGGCCGTCTCGGCCGGCCCCACGGCTGGGTCAGCCCGGCTTGACCGCCAGCGTCGCAAAATAGTTCGACATGTATGGAGCGGATGCGTTGGATTGGTGCGGCGCTTCCTTGAAGCCGGTGAGGACGAACCCCGCGGCGAGTTGCCCGCCGATCTGGTCGGTGAGGGTGTGGCTGTATTCAAGAGCGGCATCGGCGCCGAACTTCGTGGCGCGTTCCTCGGCGGAGTACTGCGTGACATCGCTGTAGGGCAACTTGTGTACGACGATCAGCTCGCCGCGCTCGTCGAGCGCCTCGTGGTCGAACAAGTACACATCAGGGTTGAGGAAGCCCACGAGGAGAGTTCCGCCCGGTCGCAGGACGCGGAAGCACTCACGCCACACCGGTGCCAAGTCTGGTACGAAGAGGTTGGAGACCGGATGGAACACGACGTCGAATGTTGCGTCGCCGAAGGCGCTGAGGTCGCGCATGTCGCCTAGGACGGTGCGCAGCTCGAGTCCGTCGCGCGCCGCCACCATCTGGTCCTGGCCGAGCTGGCGGGGTGAGTTGTCGAATACGGTGACGCGCGCCCCTGCGGCGGCGAGGATCGGACCCTGCTGGCCACCGCCGGAGGCCAGGCACAACACGTCCTTGCCGGTCAGGTCCGTCGGCAGCCAGGAGCGGTCGACCGGTTCACGCCCGATGAGGACAATCGACCAGTCGCCCATGCGGGCGCGCTCGACGTCCTCGGTACTCACCGGCCTCGACCACTCGTTGCCCTCTTGGACATACCTGTCCCAGGCTGCCCGATTGTGGGCAACGGGGTCGACAACCATGTCCTGCACGTTCAACTCCCTGCTACAGGCAAGCGGACACCTGCGGTACTGACAGTTCGGTGCCGCTAGCCAACACGATTGCAGGGTGCGGGCTCAACGAAATTTGCGGGCTCGACGGGTGGTCGCGCAGGCGAAGCGAGGCCGACACACGCATCATCGGCTGCGGTAGGGCGCGTCAGCCGGGGACGCATCCGTGCAAGGCCGACCTCTGGCCGCGCCGGAAATCCGGCCGCCGCAGCCCTCCGCGACGATCTCGACGCGGAGGGGACGGGTGACCGGGGTGGTCATACGGGCACGACGTACGGGAAGCGGTCGTTCCGCAGGTGCTGGGCGACGGACGGCTTGAGTCCGGCCGGCACGGCCGTGTTGGTCACGAGTGAGAGCATCGCCTCAGGCGCGTTGTCGGCCAGGGTGCGGCCGTTGCGGGCGGCGAAGCCGTACGTGGCGGGCGTTCCCACGACGTAGGGCAGCACGTCGGGGAACAGCTGCCCGGCCACGGTCCGGCCGTAGCCCTCTGGGTCGCCGCAAGTCCCGGTGGCCGCGACGACAGCCGCGACCTGGCCGGCGATGAATTCGCCGACGGCGGCACGGTCCTGCGAGGGGTGCCGGGTGTTGGCGGGGTTGCTGAAGTCGGTGTCGCCGGGCCAGAAGATCGGCCACATCATCGGGTGCCCGCCGCGGTTGATCTGCCGCCATCCGCCGGCGTCGGTGGCCAGCTTGGTCGCGCACCAGACGCCCGTGCGGGCCCCGGGGCGCAGCTGCGCGTGCTCGTGCGGAACCTCCAGCACGATCGATTCCACGGTGGTGCCGGCGAAGCTGTTCTGCGCCTCCTGCGGGCGCCATTCCGAGAGGTCCACCGCCGTCCCCTTGGCCACCGCCCCGTTGACGACGGCCAGCAGGGACAGGTCGATGTAGAAGGAGTCGGAGATGCGCCCGGCCCAGACGCGGGTGCCGTCCGCGTCGGCCGTCTCACCGGTGCGGCCTTCCAGTACCAGGTCGCCGTCAGCGGAGTCCTCCCGCGCCTCGTTCCCGGTCAGGACGTGCAGGCGCAGGGTTTGCCTGCCGTCGGGGCCGGGTTCGTCGAAGGAGACTCGATAGGTCAAGGTCTCGAATTCGGCGCCGTCGAAGTGAACCTTGAATTCGTAGCGTGCTTCCGGGTGGAACCCGGGCTCGGCGTAGACGCCGGTGATGTCGGAGTTGACGTCCATGACAAACACCGTGCTGCGCTCACCGGGAAAGACGTACAGGTCGTCGATGAACAGCTGGCCGTTCTGGGCCGCCAGGGGAGTGTCGAGATGGTGCGACATGGTCGGTCCTTCATTCTCTCGGTTTTTCTTCGAGGAAAGGGTGCCGGGCGTTTTTCCGGACTGTTTCATCCTCTCCGAGCAGGCGGCGACCTGGTACCGCCACATCGGGAATGCCGCCATACACTGTGGTTATGAGCAGGTCGCCCCCCGATCTCAGTAGTCTCCTGTTGCTGACATGGGTGGCCGAGCTCGGCAGCCTGGGGCAGGCCGCCGAGCGGATGGGGATCAGCCAGCCCGCCGCGAGCAAGCGCCTGACGCAGCTCGAACGGCGCCTGGGGCTGGCGCTGGTGCAGCGCGACACCCGCGGCTCCGCACTGACCGTCGAGGGCAAGGCGGTGTGCCAATGGGCGGGGCGGGTGCTGGCCGAAGTGGACTCTCTGATGGTGGGCGTCGCGGCGCTGCGCGGTGACCACGCCCGCGACCTGCACCTGGCGGCCAGCATGACGCTGGCCGAGCACTTCGTGCCGCGGTGGATCGGCACGCTGCAGCGGGGATCGCCCGATGTGTACGTCAGCCTCAAAGTGACCAATTCCGAACAGGTCGCCACGCTCGCGGCGAACGGCCGGATCAGTCTGGGGTTCGTCGAGTCGCCCACCGTCCCGTCCGGCCTCAGCTCACGACAGGTGGGTACCGACCGGCTGGTCGTCGTGGTCGCGCCGCAGCATGCCTGGGCACGACGGCGAGAGCCGGTGGACCTGACCGAGCTGGCCCGAACCCGCCTGATCGTCCGCGAACCGGGTTCCGGCACGCGGGAGACCATCGAGCGTGTGCTCGCCGGCGCGGGAGCGGAGCCGGCCAGACCTCTGATGGTGCTGGACGCCAACGTCGCGGTACGGAAGGCCGTCGCCGAAGGCGCCGGCCCGGCGGTGCTCAGCGCGGTCAGTGTCCGGGACGACCTGGCCGAGGGGCGCCTCGTGGAGGTCACGGTGACGGGGGCCGACCTGCGCCGCCGGCTGCGCGCCGTGTGGCCGAAGGGCCGCCCGTTGACCGGCGCGGTCGAGGAACTGCTCCGGATCGCGGCACGTACCCACCGCGAGGATCGCTGACGGTTCTCACGCGGCCATGGGTCCTGCTGCTCGATGTCGACCGTGAAAGCAGAGACCTGTCCGTCAGCCGAGGTCAGCGTGACCGGTCCGAAGGTGATGATCGGAAAGGCGGTGCCATTGCCGCCGTGATGGAACCCGGTCGCACCCGCGATCCGGAAGGCCGCTGCGGCGAGTGTGCCCGCGGTCTCCTCGCCGACTTCGACACGCGGGCGTGCAAGAGCAGTGCGACCGCCGGCTGATGCCCGGTCACGGACCCTCTCGGAGTCGCGGCCCATCGCCCGCACGATGCGGGTGCGTGAGGACGCGGGCGCCGTCATGTGCGTTGGATGACCAGTACGGCCACGTCGTCGGCGTGGTCCACTGCGACTGCGGCGTCGAGGATGCGGTCGGCGGTCTCCTCGGTGTTCAGTCCGTCGTGGAGGGCTGCGCCGGCCAGTGTTCCGGCCCGCTCCAGTCCGGCTTCCAACGTGAGGCCCGGTCCTTCGACCACGCCGTCGGTGACCATGATCAGCGCGCTGTCCTTGTCCAGGGTGAAGGTCTCCTCGCGGTACTCGGCGTTGGGCACGACTCCGAGGACCGGTCCGCCCGGCAGCTCGTGGGTGCTGTGGCTGCCGTCCTTGTGCGCGCACAGCAGCGGCACGTGGCCGGCGCTGGCGCCGGTGACCCGTCCGTCGCGCGGGTCGAGGTGCAGCATGGTGCAGCTGGCGAATCGTGCCGCTCGCATGGTGACGAGCAGCTCGTTGGTGCGCGTCAGCACGGTTGCCGGATGCGGTTCGTGGGCGGCGATGGCGCGCATGGACGAACGGACCTGTCCCATGAGGGCGGCGGCGTCCACGTCGTGCCCTTGGGCGTCGCCGATCTCCATTGCGACGGCGCCGTCGGGCATGACGAAGGCGTCGTACCAGTCGCCGCCGACGTCCAGCCCGTGTCGGCTGGGCCGGTAGCGGGCGGCGACCTCCAGGCCCGCGAGGTGCTCGGGCAGCGTCGGGAGCATGGTCTGCTGCAGCGCGGTGGCCAGCTCGACTCGTGCCTGCTGCAACCTGACGCGCCCCAGCGCCTGGCCTGCCAGGTCGGCCAGCGTACCCATGAGGGTCCGCTCATCCACGGAGGGCCGGTATCCGCTGTCGTAGAACACCATCCACGCCCCGAGTGGCTGATTGCCGGTCTCGCTGAGGGGGGTGATGGAGGCGGCGTAGTCGAAGCCGAGCCGGACGAGCCACGGAAATCCGGACCCGTGCGGCCAGCGGCGGATGTAATCCTCCCGGTCGGGAATGAATTGCGGCCGGCCGCTGCGGATCGCCTCGGGCAGCGGGCTCGGTTGGTCCAGCGACAGGCCGTGCAGGGCCTCGACCTCCCACATGGCCACCCGGGCATCGGTGGAGACGAGCAGGCGGCCTTCGTCGGCGAGTGCGAGCAGGGCACCGGTACCACGGAAGGTCGCGGCGAGCCGGGTCAGGACGACCTGCTGCAGTTCCTGCTCCGTGGCGGCGCCGATCAAGGCCGAGGAGAAGTCGGCGACGTCCTTGGCGCGCTGTCGCTCGGCAGCCAGCGCGGCCTGCGCCTTCTTCCTGCGCTTCTCCTGCTTGGTGTCGTCGCGAACCACCCCGAAGATGCGCTCGGGGCCGCCGTACCCCAGCTGGATCCGACGGCTCTGAGCGGCCAGTTGGTGCCAGCCCCCGTGCTCGGTGAGGTACCGCACACTCAACCAGGAGGACTGGGCGGAGGCGGAGCGCAGGAGCTGCCGCAAGGCCTCACGGTCCTCAGCGTGCACTGCCGAGATCACATGGGAAAGCGACACAGTGGGGTCCGGGAGGACCACGACATTCTCGGCCGACATCCGCTGGCTAGCGGGCCACAGATCACCGAAGCGACGTCCCAGGCACTGCTCCGCCGATTTTCCCAGCGCTGTGGCCATCGCAAGGTTGAGGCTGCGGATGGCACCGTCCAGCGTCACAAGAGCCGCCGGGTCAGCCCGCTGCAGGAGTTCGTCCGAGGCGTTCATGGGTCGCTCCCTGGCACATACCGAAACAACCGCTTCTTCATTTTCGCGCATTTTGCCAAGGGGCCAGGGATGAAAGGCTGTGTTCGACTGCATACCTGCAGTGACGATGATGGGAGCCGGCCGGAAAGGGTGGACGGTCGTCCGTGAAGCCTTCAGCGGACCCCGGACACGGGTGTATCTTGTGGCAGTCGTTGAAGATCAACTCGGGGGGGCGCTGTGGAAAACCTGCTGACGTTCATGCTCATACTTGCTTTTGCCGTGCTCTACATGGCGCCGTCGTACATGGCGTTTGCGCGTGGAGCAAAGGACCGGTGGCTGATTCTTGTCATCAACGTGTTCCTCGGCTCATCGCTCATCGGGTGGGGTGTGGCCCTGTACATGGCGACCCGCACACCCAAGAAGCCCAAGGCGTCGGTGCAAGCCTCGGCGTGAATCGCCGGTGAGGTCCCCGAGAATGTGAGGGACGGTGGCTGCCGGGGGCCCGTACGCGCCTGGGCCGCGCCTGCCGTCAGCGAGGTGCCGCGAGGACGTCCCGGAGCACGTCCTCGAGCGAGACGCGGGACAGTTCGCGTCGGACGGTCTCCTCGATGCCCTCGTAGACACCTCGCATCGCCGGCTGGATGCCGTGACCGACCACACATCCCTGGTCCGGGGTGGTCCGGTGCAGCGCGAAGAGCGGGCCGGGTTCCACGGCCTCGTACACGTCGAGCAAGGTGATCGACCCCAGCTCGCGTGTCAGCGTCCAGCCCGCGCCCACGCCTCGCCGGGACTCCACCAGACCGGCTCGGCGCAGTTCGCCCAGCAGGCGTCTGATCACCACCGGATTGGTGTTCGCGCTGGTCGCGATCTGCTCGGAGGTGGCGACCTCATGACCCTGGCGCTGGTAGAGGCCGATCCAGGCCAGCGCGTGAGCGGCGATCGTCAACCTGCTGTTGGCGCTCATGTGACCCTCCTCCCAGTGGAAACATTTTCTGTTACGACTGTGTAGTCGTAACGAGTATAGTTGCGATCATTGTCGTAACCATCATTGTTTCGACAGGCGGCGAAAGAGACCGATTCAACGAGGTGGGAACTATGAGCCAGCCGCTCACGGGCAAGGTCGCCCTGGTCACCGGTGGGTCCCGCGGACTGGGAGCCGCCACCGTACGGCTCCTGGCCGAGCAGGGTGCCGATGTCGCGTTCACCTACGTCAGCTCCGCAGAGCGGGCGCAGGCCGTCGTCGACGAGGTGCGAGGCAAGGGCGCGAAGGCCGTCGCCATCCAGACCGACCAGGGGGACACGAGCCGGGCGCCGGCGCTGATCGACGAAGTGGTCACCGCCTTCGGCGGTCTGGACATCCTCGTCAACAACGCGGCGGTATCGGTGGAACAAGGCCGCACGGTGGACGATCCGGACGCCGACACCGCCGCACTCGACCGCATGCACGCCACCAACTACCTCGGTGTGATAGCCGTCATCCGGGCCGCCTCCCGGGTGCTGCGTGCGGACGGCCGCATCATCACCGTGAGCTCCGGACTCGGTTCCCGCGTCGGCCTTCCCGGCCTGGCCGACTACTCGGCCACCAAGTCGGGGATCGAGAGGTACACCATGGGCGCCGCGCGGGACCTCGGGCACCGGGGCATCACGGCCAACGTCGTGGAGGCCGGACTGATGGAGAGCGGCATGGAACCGCCGGACCCCGAGACCCTCAAGGCCCTGGTCAGCTCCCTTTCCCTCCAGCGCATGGGGCGCCCCGAGGAGATCGCCGCGGCGATCGCCTTCCTGGCGAGCCCCGCCGCGTCGTACGTCACGGGGGCCGTGCTGGATGCCCACGGCGGCTACAACGCCTGAGGGCGATCCTGCCGTGCCCCCGAGGAGACATGGAGGTCGGACCGCACGCCGCGGGCCATGCGCGCCTGCGCTGGCCCGCGGCACGGTGGCCGCTCGCCCCGGGCGGCCGCCACCGGCCGATACGTCCTGGTTCGCAAGCAGAGCCGGCCGGGCAACCGTGAGACGGCCCCGCGCCGCGTGACACGGCCTGGCCCCCGGCGAGCGGAGTACCGGGCGCGCCGGCCCGGTGGCCCGCCACCAGCTCCCCGGGGCCGGGAGTGCCCCGCGCACCAGCTCCAGGAGGCGCGCGTTCCCGTCCGGCGGAACAGCCCGTTAAGGCAGCTGATTGCGTTCCAGCGAGAAGAAGCTCACCTGGCAGTAGCCCTGGATCAGCGAAGGCAGCTGCCGGACATGATCGGCTCGGATCGTGTTGTAGACATCGTGCCTGGTCATCCCCGGCGCCGGTGTGTACGTACCGGAGAAGGTCATCAGATCCTGATCGCGATGGCTGAAGGTGATGATGAAGCAATACTCGACGAGGGGATCCGCGGGCTGGGCCATGGTTGCCTCTCGGTGGGGGACCGGTCTCGTCATTGCGGACGAAGGAATGATCCATCCGGTTGCGGCAGCCGTACCCCTACATCCGGACCGCGCGGGAGTGGGCGGGAAGCGCCGGCAACCGGGCCGTGCCGCCGCGGGCGGCGGCGCATCCGGCTCCTTCCCGGCCGCCATCGCGCGGCTGCCGGACCACCTCGCCTCCGGGTCCCGGATGACGTAGTTGCCGTGCGCCAGTTGAAGACTCGGTCGTGCGAGCTTGTCGTTGCCGGACGGCAGTTGGCCACGGACGTACGCCGGGCGCGCTCGGGACCGGTGGCCGAACGCGGCAACTCCAGAGCACCTGGCCCTCGCCGGTCACGCCGCCGATCGCAGGGTGGCCGACTGGCGAACAGGTGACATGGCGTCTATGCGCCAGCCCTTACACCTGGCACGGCGTCAACTCCCGGCCCGACTGTTGCCGGGCACACGCCGGTGACGCTCGTTCATCGGGCGATCTCAGGGGAGTTGGTACAAGGTTATGCGATCCAGATCGAGGACCGCGGCCGTGGTCGCGGCCACCGGGGTGGCGCTGCTCGCCACCGGGATGCCGGCGGCAGCCGGTCCGGAGCCGGCCGCCGGGACCGGCCGCGCGGCCGTACCGCCGGCGCCGCCCGCGCAGCACACCGTCACATTGATCAGCGGCGACCGGGTCGGCTTCACCGGCAGCGGGAGCAGGCTCCAGGTCAGCGGGGTGACCCCGGGCAAGGGCCGGGGCCACATCGCGTTCACCCGGGCGAGGATCAACGACCACGAGTACGTGATTCCCGTCGACGCCACGCAGCCGCTGGCCGAAGGGCGGGTGGACCGGCAGCTCTTCGACGTCACCGCACTTGCCGCGCAAGGGCTCGACGACGCCACCCGGGCGTCCATTCCGCTGATCACGACAGCCCAGGCGGGCCCCGCGCTGCGCGGGTCCACGCAGCGGGACACCTTCCCCGAGCTGGGGCTGGCGGCCCGAACGGTCGCTAAGTCCGAGGCGGCCACGGCCTGGCGGGGCTTCCTCGCCGCCGGCGGGACGTCCCGCGTCGCCGCGTCCGGGAAACTGTGGCTGGACGCCGAGGTCGAGGCGAGCCTCGACCGGTCCGTCGCCATGACCGGCGCGCCCCAGGCATGGCGCAAGGGGCTTGACGGCAAGGGCGTGCGCGTCGCCGTGCTGGACACCGGGTACGACCCCGCCCACCCCGACCTCAAGAACAAGGTCGTCGCGGAGAAGAACTTCACCTGGGACGAGGACGTCACCGACCTCAACGGCCACGGCACGCACGTCGCCTCCACCGTCGCCGGAAGCGGCGCCGCCTCGCAGGGCCGCTACAAGGGCGTCGCGCCGGGGGCCGACCTGTTGATCGGCAAGGTGCTCGACGGCAGCGGGTCCGGCAGTTTCAGCGGAATCCTCGAAGGCATGGAATGGGCGGCCGCCCAGGACGCGGACATCGTCTCGATGAGCCTCGGCTCCAACCTGCCGAGCGACGGCGGCGACCCGATCTCCCAGGCCGTCGAGACCCTGTCCGGGGACGGCGGACCGCTGTTCGTCGTCGCGGCCGGCAACGAGGGCAAGCCGGGCACCATCGGCACACCGGCCGCCGCGCCGAGCGCCCTGACCGTAGGGTCGATCACCAAGGAGGGTGCGATGTCGTCGTTCTCCTCCCAGGGACCGGCGGTGACCGACGGAGGCGTCAAGCCCGAGATCACCGCGCCGGGCAGCGCGATCACCGCCGCCCGTGCCGCGGGCACGCTGGACGGCGCCGCGAACAGCGAGTTCTACGCGACGATCAGCGGCACCTCCATGGCGACCCCGCACGTCTCCGGGGCGGCCGCCATCCTCAAGCAGCGGCACCCGGACTGGGACGCGCAGCGGCTCAAGGCGGCGCTCGTCGGCGCCGCCGACCCGGTCGACGGCGCCGGCGTGTACGAGCAGGGCGCGGGCAGCGTGGACGTGCCCGGCGCGCTCTCGTCGACGGTCACCGCCTCTCCTTCCGCGGTCTCCGCCGAGCTGACCTGGCCGTACACCGGCAACCCGACCCGCACGGTGACGTACCGCAACAGCGGCGGCAAGGACATCCGGCTGGACCTCTCCCTGACCGGCAAGGCACCGGTCTCGCTCGGCACACGCCGGCTGACCGTCCCGGCGGGCGGCACCGCCGAGGCGACCGTGCGGATCGACACCGCCCGTGCGTCCGCCGGCGCCCACAGCGCCTGGATCACCGCACGCGGCAGCGACGGCAGCACGGCGCGCACCCCCGTCGGCGTCGACGCGGAGGGCCCGGCCGCCACGCTCACCCTCGAAGCCGCTGCGCTGCGGCCCGGGGTCGAGACGGCGTACACCAACCTGGTGGTGCAGAACGAGCGGAGCGGCGAGGCCCGGCTGGTCAGCCTCACCGAGGGGGCCGAGGAGCTCCGGCTGCCGGTCGGCGACTACCGGGTGTTCGGCGGCGTGTGGGAGTACGTCCGGTACGGCAGGTCGAGCGTGCCCGAGACGTCCGTCGCCGTCGCCCGGCGTCTGACCCTCACCGGCGACCGGACGCTGAGGACTGACCTGTCCGGCGCGAAGCCGGTCACCATGGGCATCGACGACCCGAAGATGCGGATCAACGAGTGGGGGTCGGCGACCGGGCTGGTCTCGTCGGCCGGAGCGGGCGTCCCGGAGGGTCTGACAGCGCCGCTCTACTCCGGCGCGTACCGGTCCTATGCCGTGGGCAGCGCGAAGATACCCGGACTGACGTACTTCTCCGCCGCCTCGTGGGAGCAGCCGTCCGTCCTCGCGACGACCGCCGGCAGCTCCGGCAGCCCGGTGGACGTGCCGGTGTGGCTGATGACGCAGCGGCTGGAGTGGGACCTGGAGAAGCGGGTCACCGACGCCGGCGACGGCGGGGACCTGAGGGACCTTGAGATCGAGGACCGGATCGTGCTCCTGGAGTCGGACTGGAGCCTGCCCTGGGAGGAGCTGGACCGGCGCTACCAGGCGGTCAAGGCGCTGCGGCCGGCGGCGATCCTGCTGGCCGGGTCGGCGTCGATCGGCGCGGACGACCCCTCGCTGGGTACCGACGACCACGGTGTGGCCCTGCTGCGCGAGCGGCTCGCCAAGGGCGACGTGACCCTGCGGATCAAGGGGGAGCGCAACGGCGAGCGCACCTACTTCACGTTCCACGCCCACGACGACGGGGTGCCGGCGGGCGCGAACTGGCAGGACCGGCGCCGGGACCTGGCCCGCGTGGACCACAGCTTCCGCACCACCGGGTTCCCCAACGACCCCAAGGGGATCTACGGCTGGGTGACCTACCGCGGTCTCAATCTCGCCCAGCAGTCGACGCTGTTCCGCGCACCGCAGCGGATGACGGCGTACTACACACCCGAAGTGCCGTGGACGACGGCCACGTTCGAGTACGCGCTGGACGACGGACCGCTGGGTGTGCAGTACACCAACCCGACGGTCCTCCGCCAGGGACGCACCGTCACGGACAACTGGCTCACCGCGCCGTTCAACCCGTCGCTGTCGGTGAACGGCCCCGACGGCCGGGCACAGGCCACCCGCGTGGGGGACAAGCTGCGTCTGGCGCTGCCGATGTTCTCGGACGCCGCGGGCCACCGGTCGGAGCCCCTGCGGAATCTGGAGTCCGGCGAGACGGTGCTGCGCGACGGCTCGGGCAAGGTGATCGCCCGTAACGACGAGCCGGGGCAGGGCGTCTTCGATGTGCCCGCACGCGGCCAGTGGTACGAGATGACCTCGTCCGCGCACCACGACAGCCCGGAGTGGAAGCTGGGCACGCACGTCACGGACACCTGGCGGTTCCGCTCGGAACACACCGGTGCCGAGCACCCGCTGCCGCTGCTCGACACGCGCTACGACATGGCGGGGCTCGACGGCGACAACTCGGTGGCGGAGAATCGGGAGTTCACCTTCGGCCTGGGCATCGGCCGGCAGGCCGGGGTGAGCGGCGGCGCCGGCATCGAGCGGGTGGCGGTGCGGTACTCCACGGACGACGGCGCCACCTGGCACGCGGCGGAGGTCCGGGGCCGGGACGGCGTCCGGCGGGTGACCGTGCCCGCGACGGGCACCGGCTGGGTCTCACTGCAGGTGACCGCCACGGACCGCTCCGGCACATCGCTGACGGAGACGGTCACCCGGGCCTACCGCGTCGGTTGCCCGGAGCAGTGGTGCGGCTACGCCCCGACCTGGCCGCACTGGCCGGCCGGCTAGTCCGCGAGCCGACACCGCGCCGGTGCGGGCCGTCCCGAGGGCCGGCCCGCACCGGCGCGTGGCTGTCGTGAGGACCGCAGGCGTCGGTGCACCAGTGCGTGCTGTCGGAGCTCCCAGAGCAGGCCAGGTCGCTGCCGTTCGAGAGGAGGCCGAGTGGCGGTCGGGCCCACCCAGGGATGCACG
>NZ_JARAVO010000129.1:0-25263 GCF_033792805.1 Streptomyces sp. PA03-1a | reverse complement strand
ATCCCCACCCGCATCCCCACCGACACCCTCATCGAAAGGCACCCGACGTTGAGCACCGACGCCTACGTCTACGAGGCCATCCGCACCCCGCGCGGGCGCGGAAAGGCCAACGGCTCCCTGCACGGCACCAAGCCCATCGACCTGGTCACCGGGCTCATCGACGAACTGCGCCGCCGCCTGCCGGGCCTCGACCCGGCCGCGATCGACGACATCGTGCTCGGCGTCGTGACCCCGATCGGCGACCAGGGCTCCGACATCGCCAAGACCGCCGCCATCGCCGCCGGGCTGCCCGAGACCGTGGCGGGCGTTCAGGAGAACCGCTTCTGCGCCTCCGGACTGGAGGCCGTCAACATGGCCGCCGCCAAGGTGCGTTCCGGCTGGGAGGACCTGGTGCTCGCGGGCGGCGTCGAGTCGATGTCCCGCGTCCCCATGGGCTCCGACGGCGGGGCCTGGGCCATGGACCCCATGACCAGCTACACCACGGGCTTCGTGCCCCAGGGCGTCGGCGCCGACCTCATCGCCACCATCGAGGGCTTCAGCCGCCACGACGTCGACTCCTACGCCGCCGAGTCGCAGGCGCGCGCCGTCGAGGCCTGGAAGGAGGGGCGTTTCGACCGCTCCGTCGTCCCCGTCGTCGACCGCAACGGCCTGGTCGTCCTCGACCGCGACGAGCACATCCGGCCCGGCACCACCGCGGAGAGCCTGGCCGGGCTGAAGCCCTCCTTCGCCACGATCGGCGAGGCCGGCGGGTTCGACGCCGTCGCGCTGCAGAAGTACCACTGGGTCGAGAAGATCGACCACGTCCACCACGCGGGCAACTCCTCCGGCATCGTGGACGGCGCCGCCCTGGTCGCCATCGGCAACCGCGAGACGGGCGAGCGCTTCGGCCTGGCCCCGCGCGCCCGCATCGTCTCCGCCGCGGTCTCCGGCTCCGACCCCACCATCATGCTCACCGGCCCCGCCCCCGCCTGCCGCAAGGCGCTCGCCAAGGCCGGGCTGACCGTCGACGACATCGACCTCGTCGAGATCAACGAGGCCTTCGCCGCCGTCGTCCTGCGCTTCATGCGCGAGATGGGCCTGAGCCACGACAAGGTCAACGTCAACGGCGGCGCCATCGCGCTCGGCCACCCGCTCGGCGCCACCGGCGCCATGATCCTGGGCACCCTGATCGACGAACTGGAGCGCCGCGACCAGCGGTACGGACTCGCCACGCTGTGCGTCGGCGGCGGCATGGGCATCGCCACCGTCGTCGAGCGTCTCTGACCTCCTGTCCCGCACCCCGCAACGGAGCCGACCGAACATGACCGCTCTTCCGACGAACACCACCATCCGCTGGGAACAGGACGGGACCGGGGTCGTCACCCTCGTCCTCGACGACCCGAACCAGTCCGCCAACACCATGAACCAGGCCTTCAGGGAGTCCCTGCGGGCCGTCGCCGACCGCCTGGAGGCGGAACGCGACTCGGTCCGCGGCGTCATCGTCACCTCCGCCAAGAAGACCTTCTTCGCCGGCGGCGACCTCAAGGACATGATCAAGGCGGGTCCCGAGGACGCCCCGCAGATCTTCGAGGCCGGCATGGGCATCAAGCGCGACCTGCGCCGCATCGAGACCCTCGGCAAGCCCGTGGTCGCCGCCGTCAACGGCGCGGCCCTCGGCGGCGGTTACGAGATCGCGCTGGCCTGCCACCACCGCGTCGCGCTCGACGCCCGCGGATCGAAGATCGGCCTGCCCGAGGCGACCCTCGGCCTGCTCCCCGGCGGCGGCGGGGTGGTCCGCACGGTGCGGCTGCTGGGCATCACCGACGCGCTGCTGAAGGTGCTGCTGCAGGGCAACCAGTACGACCCGCGGCGCGCGCTGGAGAACGGGCTGGTGCACGAGGTCGCCACGGACCACGACGACATGCTCGCCAAGGCGCACGCCTTCATCGACGCCCACCCCGCGTCCGCGCAGCCGTGGGACGCCAAGGGCTACCGCATCCCCGGCGGCACCCCCAGCACCCCCGCGTTCGCGGCCAACCTGCCCGCCTTCCCGGCCAACCTGAGGAAGCAGCTCGCCGGCGCCCCCTACCCGGCGCAGCGCAACATCCTGGCCGCGGCCGTCGAGGGCGCCCAGGTCGACATCGACACCGCCTTCACGATCGAGGCCCGTTACTTCACCGAGCTGGTGACCGGCCAGGTCGCGAAGAACATGATCCAGGCCTTCTTCTTCGACATGCAGGCCGTCAACTCCGGTGCCAGCCGCCCCAAGGACGTCCCGGCCCGGAAGGTCACCAAGGTGGCCGTGCTCGGCGCCGGCATGATGGGCGCGGGCATCGCCTACTCCTGCGCCAAGGCGGGCATCGAGGTCGTCCTGAAGGACGTCACCGCCGAGGCCGCCGAGCGCGGCAAGGCGTACTCCGCGGGACTGCTCGACAAGGCCCTGGCCAGGGGCCGCACCACCCAGGAGAAGCGGGACGAGCTGCTCGCCCGGATCCACCCCACCGCAGACCCGCAGGACCTGGCGGGCTGCGACGCCGTGATCGAGGCGGTCTTCGAGGACCCGGCCCTGAAGCACAAGGTCTTCCAGGAGATCGAGGGCGTGGTCGCCCCCGACGCCCTGCTGTGCTCCAACACCTCCACCCTGCCCATCACGCTGCTCGCCGAGGGCGTGCAGCGCCGCGGGGACTTCATCGGCCTGCACTTCTTCTCGCCGGTCGACAAGATGCCGCTGGTCGAGATCATCAAGGGCGCCCGCTCCGGCGACGAGGCCGTCGCCCGGGCCTTCGACCTGGTCCGGCAGATCCGCAAGACCCCGATCGTCGTCAACGACTCGCGCGGCTTCTTCACCTCGCGCGTCATCGGGCACTTCATCAACGAGGGCGTCGCCATGGTCGGCGAGGGCGTCGACCCCGCGACCGTGGAGCAGGCCGCCGCCCAGGCGGGCTACCCGGCCAAGGTGCTGTCCCTGATGGACGAGCTGACGCTCACGCTGCCCCGCAAGATCCGCGAGGAGTCACGGCGCGCGGTGGAGGAGGCCGGCGGCACCTGGCAGCCGCACCCGGCCGACGCCGTCATCGACCGCATGGTCGAGGAGTTCGGCCGCCCCGGGCGCAGCGGGGGCGCCGGCTTCTACGACTACGCGGACGGCAGGCGGGCGGGCCTGTGGCCCGGACTGCGCGAGCACTTCACCAAACCGGAGGCGGCGGCCGTCCCCTTCGAGGACCTCAAGGAGCGCATGCTCTTCGCCGAGGCGCTGGACACCGTCCGCTGCCTGGAGGAGGGCGTCCTCACCTCCGTCGCCGACGCCAACATCGGCTCCATCCTGGGCATCGGCTTCCCCGCCTGGACCGGTGGCGTCCTGCAGTACGTCAACGGCTACCCCGGTGGCCCGGCCGGCTTCCTCGCCCGCGCCGAGGAGTTGAGGGCCGCCTACGGCGAGCGCTTCGCGGCGCCGGAGCTGCTGGTGCGCAAGGCCGGGCGGGGCGAGACCTTCACCGACGGCTGACCCGTACGACGGTGCCGCGGCCCCCGCACCCGGGGGACCGCGGCACCGTCGTCTCAGTCCTCTCCGCGCCCCCGGTCGCCGAGCCCGGCGGCCGTGGCCCGCAGTTCCTCGGCGAGCGACCGCTGGAAGGCGGTGACCAGGGCCTGGACGACCATCGGCTGCAGGTCGTCGGTGAGCCTGCGCATCCGGGCCCGCTCCTCCGGCGCCGGGCGTCCGGCCACGTACGGCTGCCACACCTCCTGCTGGAAGAGCCGGTGCAGCTCGTGGGCGACCGCGCGGGCGTGCTTGAGCACGATCTCCCGGGTGGCGAGCAGCGTCTCCAGCGGGATCGGCACGTCCAGCAGGCGCACGCCCAGGTGCAGCAGGGCCGGGTTCACCAGCAGCACACCGGGGTCCCCGGTGGGGTGCAGGACGCCCATGGCCGCGAGCCGGTCCAGGTCATGGCCGCTCAGCGGCCGCCCCGCCCGCTGCTCCAGCCTGTCGCGGGCCAGCTCCTCCGCTGCGTCCGGCATCCATGTCGCCACCAGCGCCCGGTGCAGTGCGAGGTCCTCGGGGGTGATGTCGGCCGGCAGCTGGTCCAGGTAGCGGCCGATCGCGGCCAGCGTCAGCCCCTGTCGCTGCAGTTCCTCGATCAGCGCCAGACGGGCGAGGTGGTCCGGCCCGTACAGACCGACGCGCCGGGTGCCCAGTTCCGGCGGCGGCAGCAGGCCCTTGGCGCTGTAGAAGCGGATCGTGCGGACCGTCGTACCGGACCGTGCCGCGAGCTCGTCCACCGTCAGGCGCGGCTCCTCGGCCGCCGGCGCGGTCTGCCGGGCGGGGGACTGCGTCATGCGCCGGATCTCGCTCTCTGCCTCGCCGCGCTGGTCATGACACCAGTATGACCGGTCACGGTGCGCAGCCGGGGCCGCGCCGGCGTCCGCGGCGGGCCCGGGAGGGCCGCCGCACACGGCATGCCGCGCCCGTCGAGGGATCCGACCGTCGACGAACGCCCGGGACCACCGCGGCCATCGGCGGGTGCAGCATCCGGCCGGCGGCGCTGGTCGCGCGGGACTCAGGACCCCGCGGGGCGGCGGGAGCCGGGGTCCGCGTCGCCATCGGTGCCGCGCGGGGCGGCCATGCCGACCAGCGCGATGTCGTCGTGGGGGCGGTCGGCGAGCCATTCGGTGGTGCGCATCTCCACGTGCTCGACCAGGGCCTCCACGGGCATGCCGACACACCCGGCCATGGTCGTCTTCAGGCGCTCCGAGCCGAAGAACTCACGGCCCGTCACCCCGCCGCGGGCCTCGGTGACGCCGTCCGAGTAGAGCAGGCAGCTCTCCCCGGGCTGCAGCACCGTGGTGAAGGTCGTCGCCCGTACGTCGGGCACCGCGCCGATCAGCGTGCCGGTCGTGTCGGCCTCCTCCACCTCGCCGGAGGCCCGCAGGATGAGCGGGGCCGGGTGGCCGCCCGCGGTGAGCCGCAGCCGCACCTGGCCGTGGCCGAGCGGGGTGACACCCGCCAGCACCATGGTCGCGAACCGCGTGTGCGCGGTGTTGAGGAGCGCGTCGTTGAGCAGCGTCAGCAGCCGCACGTGGTCGGTCTCGACCAGGCGCAGGGCACTGAGGGTGTTGCGGATCTTGCCGGTGAGGACGGCGGCCTCCAGGCCCTTGCCGCACACGTCCCCCAGGACCACGGTGCTCTCGCCGTCGGAGTCCAGCGCCGGGTAGGCGTCGTAGAAGTCCCCGCCGATGCGCAGCGCCTCGCGGGCCGGCCGGTAGGAGCCCGCGACCTCGGTGCCCCTGAGGGGCTTCAGCCGCGGCGGCAGCAGGTCCTCCTGGAGCAGGGCGGCGCTGCGCGCCTGCTCGGTGTAGAGGACGCAGGCGCAGATCGCGGCGCCGGCCCGGGCGGCGAAGACCCGGGCGAAGGTCTCCTCCTCGACCGTGAACGGCCCGCCGAGGCGCCGCATCAGGATGAGCGCCCCCGCCGGGACCCCGTTGCCCGGCAGCGGGGTCACCAGCAGCGACACCGGGGTGCCGAAGTCCTCGGGGACCACCCAGTCCGGAGTCTGCGCGGGGTCGATCCAGCGGGACGGCACCGGGGGGAACCCGGCCAGCGCCTCCGCCAGCCCCGGCACCTCGGCGGGATCGGCGGACGGTGCGCACTCCTCCACGCCGGGGCGGCCCGCGACGGCCCGGGTCAGCCGCAGCCGCCGGTCGGGCGGGGTGACGACCACCGCGGCGTCGGCGAGCCGCGAGGCGGCCAGTTCGGCCGTGGCGGCCAGGCACTTGCGCGGGTCGAGCGAGGAGAGCAGCCGGGCGGACGCCTCGGCCAGGAACGCCGTCCGTTCCTGGGCCAGCCGTAGTTCGCGGTCGGCGCTGCGGGCGTCCGTCACGTCGGTGAGGTACCAGGCGTGGTGCCCGCCCGGGAGGTCGGCGCGGCGTGCCGTGACCTGCCGGCTCCCCACGCCGCCGTGGGCGGTGTACGCCCCGGAGGCGTCCGCCGTCGTCAGCCACGCGGGCGCGGTAGCGGCGAGCGGGCGGCCGGGCACCGCGTGCGGGGCCCAGGAGGTGACCACGGCGTTCACGGCACGGATCACCCCGGCGCGGTCGCACACCACGACGGCGGTCTCGGTCAGGGACTCGATCAGCGCGCGCAGCACCCGTTGCCCGATCCGAGCGGAGGTGCCTGACCCCTGCTCTCGGGCCACTGGTGAGCGCGGAGGCGGGAGAGACGTCACGATGCGGTAGGAGCATGGCCGGGGCCGTCTGGGACCGTCGGGCTCGCTCCGGTCACCCTCTCGTACCTGGACGAAGGTTGGCTGGGCAAACAGTTGCCCTTCGGCAAGAGTCTTCCCCATCGCCCGTCACCGGGCAAGCTCCTCCCAGCGGTTCACCGCCAGTCCAGGCATACGATCAGCGCGTCGTCCTCTGCCTCCGGCAGGACGCGATGACCCGGCAGTTCGGCCAGGATCGCCCCGGGGACGTCCGCGGCCGGAAGCAGCCGGGTGGCCAGGGCCGCGCGGGCCAGGGCCCGTTCGCCGTACGTCTCGCCGCCCGGGGAGGCGGTCGCGTACACGCCGTCGCTCACCACCAGGAGCCGGTCGCCGGAGCGCACCTCGAACGGCTGCGGCACGTACGGGGTGTCCTCGAACATGCCCAGGGGGAACTGCGCCTCGAAGCCGATCGTCTCCACCGCCGAGCCGCGCAGCCGGTACACGCGCGGCGATCCGGCCTCGACGACCTCGGCCGCGCCGGTCGCCAGGTCGAAGCGCATCAGCAGGACCGAAACGTACCGTTCGCCCCGGTAGCGGGCGTAGACGGCCTGGTCCGCGAGCGCCGCCTGGTCGGCGAGGGGGACGCCGGCACGCCGGGCGTTGCGCAGTGCGTTCACGGTGAGGCTGGTCAGCAGGGCGGCCTCGATGCCCTCTCCCATGCCGTTGGTGACGGTCAGCGTGAGGTCCCGCGCGGAGGCCGACCAGTCGAAGTTGTCTCCGTGGATGTCGTACGCGGGCTCCAGCTGGGCGCCGAGGGCGTACTCGGGGCGGGCGCACGCCCGTCCGGGCAGCAGCTCCCACTGCACCTCCGCGGCGAGGGTCAGCCGCTCCCGGCGGCGGGCGCGCAGGTAGCGGTCGGTGTCCCGGTCGGCGACGAGGAGGTGGTGGCCGAGGACCTCCGCGATCTCCGCGAGGTCCCGGACCTCCTCCGGCGCGGGTTCGCCGGGGAGGCCGACCCTCAGCACGCCGATCCGGTCACCGCGCACGCTCACCGGCAGGTGGAGGCGCACGCCGTCCTCGCCCGCCGGCTCGGCGAACGGTTCCTGGGCGCCGAAGCACCGGCCTTCGGGCGTTCCCGCGACGGGTACGGCGGCCTCAGCGGGTTCGGGCGCGGAGACCGGCTGGAGCACCGCCAGGCCGTAGTCGGCGAGCAGGATCTCCACGGAGCGGGCCGCGCAGTGCGTGCGGAGGACCTCCGCCAGGGCGGCGGGCAGGGCGTGCGGCGGCGCGGCGCGCAGGGCGCGTTCGGCGGCGAGCGGGGCGTGTCGGTTCACCGGGGTGCGACGGTCCTTCTTGGTCCGGGGGCGGGTCGGTTAGCGTGGTGGCGCGCCGTTCGGCGCGCCTTGTCCTGTCTTCGTCTACCCGCTCGCCCGCGGTACCCCGCGGGCGGCGCGCCGTGAGGAGGTGCCCTTGCCCGCAACCGCCGGATCGCAGCGGGACGCCGCCGTGGCCGCGGCGTCGTCCGTGGTCGAGGCACTGGAGGTGCTGTGGGGCCGCGGCCGGGAGGCGGGCGACCCACCCGTACCGCCCTCGCAACTGCGCGTGCTGTTCGCGCTGGAGGGCAACGAGGGGATCAACCTGAGGACGCTGTGCGACGTCCTGGGCGCCGCGCCGCCCGCGGTGAGCCGGCTCTGCGACCGGCTGCAGGCGGTGGGGTACCTCACCCGGGACACCAGCCCCACCTCGCGCCGGGAGGTGTGCCTGTGGCTGACGCCGCGCGGTGCCGCCTTCCTCGCCCAGCTGCGGGAACGCCGGGAGCAGGAACTGGCGACGGTCGTGGCGGCGATGCCCGAGCGTGCCCGGCGCGCGCTGCTGGAGGGGCTGACCGCGTTCCGCTCCGCCGCCGAGGCGACGGGGCTCGGTGCCGTACGGCCGCTCCCCGGCGACCGCAGCCACACCGCGTAGCCGTCCGGCCCGCGCTCCCCGCCGTGCGTCCGGCGCCGGTGACGTTGGCCGGCGGGGCGCTCTCCGTGCAATTGTTGTGTTCGACTACTGTTGCCAAACGGCAATGATCGAAGATGATCGGCACTGTCCCAAAGGGCATCCGGCCAGGGTGCCGGTCGCGTACGATCCCATCGCCCCACCTGGGGCACCGCAGGGGTGGGGAGACGATGTGGAAGGCAACACGCTGACGCCCCCCGAGGGCGTCATCCCCAGACAGGGCGACGGCCGGCGCAGCCGGCTGTCCGTCCTCCTCGTCGAGGACGACGCGGGGGACGCGCTGCTCGTCGAGGAACTGG
Source organism: Streptomyces sp. PA03-1a (assembly GCF_033792805.1). NCBI lineage: Bacteria > Bacillati > Actinomycetota > Actinomycetes > Kitasatosporales > Streptomycetaceae > Streptomyces > Streptomyces sp. PA03-1a. The sequence goes on along the minus strand of NZ_JARAVO010000129.1, from coordinate 16,787 downwards.
TCGCCGACAGCGGGGTGCCCGTCGAACTGCGCTGGGTGCGCACGCTGGCCGAGGCCGGCACCGAACTCGCCGCCCGCCCCGCCGACTGCGTCCTGCTCGACCTGCACCTGCCCGACGGCCAGGGCCTCGACGCCCTCGGCCGGGCGCTGTCGCTCACCGACCGCGCCGCCGTCGTCGTGCTGACCGGTCTCGCCGAGGAACGGACCGGCCTCGCCGCGCTCTCCGCCGGGGCGCAGGACTACCTGGTCAAGGGGCGCGTCGAGGGCGAACTCCTCGGCCGCGCGCTGCGCTACGCCGTCGAACGCAAGCAGGCCGAACGCGCGGCGCTCGCCCTGCGGGCCAGCCAGATGCGGGCCCAGGAGAACGCCCGCCTGGAGCGCGGACTGCTCCCGCTGCCCATGCTGCGCACCAAGGACGTCACCGTCACGCCCCGTTACCGCCCCGGCCGGGCCGACTCCCTGCTCGGCGGGGACTTCTACGACGTCGTGGAGACCACCGAGGGCGTCGTCCACACCCTCATCGGGGACGTCTCCGGGCACGGGCCCGACGAGGCCGCGCTCGGCGTCGGACTGCGCATCGCCTGGCGCACCCTGGTCCTGACCGGGGTCGAAGGCGCCCGGCAACTCGCCCTGCTGGAACAGGTGCTGGTGGCCGAACGCGCCGCCCCCGAGATCTTCGCCACCGCCACCATCCTCACCCTCGCCCCCGACCGCCGTACCGCCCGGGTGTGGCGGGCCGGCCACCACGGACTGCTCAACCTGACCCCGGAGGGCACCGTCGAGTACACCGAGCCGCCCCGCGGGCCCGCGCTGGGCGTGGTGCCCGGCGCGGGGGAGTGGCCCGAGGGCCGCCTGGAACTGCGACCCGGCCAGTCGCTGATGCTCTTCACGGACGGGCTGTTCGAGGGCCGCACCGATCAGGGCCGGCTCGGTGAGGAGGGGCTGCTCGCACTGGCCAGACAGCACGCCACCCTGCCCGCCTCGGAGTTCGTCGACACCCTGATCGCGCGCGCCGAGGCCCTGGCCGCCGACCACGGCGGCCTGGACGACGACCTGGCCGTGGTCCACCTCACCTGGAGCCCCTCGCCGTGACCGCCGCCCGCGCGCGGCCGGCCGGGCCGGATGCGGCTCGACCCGGGCACCCGGAGGACACCCGCATCCGCTTCACCCTGCCGGCGGCCGCCGAGCGGGGACCCGCACCGCAGGAAGGATCCGCGTGAACCTGCAGGAACCGGAACCGATCATCGTGCTGCTCGTCGAGGACGACCCCGGCGACGAGCTGATGACCCGCGAGGCGTTCCAGGAGAACAAGGTCCGCAACGTCCTGCACGTCGTACGGGACGGCGAGGAGGCACTGGACTTCCTCAACCGGCGCGGCGCCCACGCCGGCGCACCGCGCCCCGGCCTGATCCTCCTCGACCTCAACCTGCCCCGCTTCGACGGCCGTCAGGTGCTCGCCGAGATCAAGGCCGACGCCGACCTGTGCACCATCCCGGTCGTCGTCCTCACCACCTCCGAGGCCGAGGAGGACATCCTGCGCAGCTACGCGCTGCACGCCAACGCGTACGTGACCAAGCCGGTGGACTTCGACCGGTTCATCGAGGTGGTCCGGCAGATCGACGACTTCTTCGTGACGGTGGTCAAGCTCCCGGGCCGCTGAACCGCGCCCGGCGCCTGCGGACCGCGCCGCTCAGACCCTCCGCCAGCGGGCCATCGCCCAGGAGAACACCCCGAACAGCCCCAGGCCCACCGCGACCACGGCCAGCAGCCACGGCCCGGCGGGGGTGTCCCGGAACGTGCGCAGCGTGTCGTCCAGCCCCTTCGCCCGGTCCGGGTCGAAGCGCACCGCCGCGACGACGACGAAGCAGCCCGCGGCGGCGAACACCACGCCCCGGCTGGCCCCTCCGGCCACCCCGAGGAAGTCGACCACCTTGCGGACCCGCGGCGACATCGCGCCCGTCCGCAGGTGCTTGCGGAACTTCCGCATCAGCGCCCGCACCGCGATCCATACCCCGGCTCCCAGCAGGACCAGGCCCGCCGCCCCCACCAGCCAGCGGCCCATGGGCCAGCCCAGGGCGTGTGCGGTGGCGTCCTTGGAGGTCTCGTCGCTCGACCCGCCCGCGGAGGAGCCGCCCACCGCGAAGGTCACCACGGAGTACGTCACGAAGGCGTAGAAGACCGCGCGGGCCGCGGACATCAGCCGCTTGCCGGCCTTGTCCCCGTCCGGTCCCGCCGCGCCGAACGCGGCCTCCGACAAGCGCCACAGCGTCATCCCGGCGAAGCCCACCGCCAGGGCCCACACCAGGAACCCGCCGAAGGGCTGCGCCGCCAGCCGGGCGACCGCGCCGCCCCGGTCGGCCTGTTCCGAGGACCCGTCGAAGGCCACCTGCAGGGCCAGCACGCCCAGCAGCGTGTAGATGACCCCGCGCGCCGCGAGGCCCGCCCGCGCCCCGGCGCGGATCGCCTTCTTCCCCTGCGTCCCGGGCCGTACCGCGCCCGTACCCACCGTCGTGCCCACACCGGCCTCCCTGCCCCAAGTGCTCCGGTCCACCGGGTGCCCCGTCGTGGGCGGAACACACCCGGCGACGCCGGGGTGCGCGGCTGCGTGGAGCGCCCGGCCGGGGGTATCCGCGTGGTGCGAACACACTTCCGGCCAGGGGCCGGACGAGGTTGGGGTTGAGGTGGAGATGGAGATCTCGAGCATCATCAGTGCCATCGTGATCGGTCTGGTCATCGGTGTGCTGGGGCGTCTGGTGGCGCCGGGGCGGCAGCCGATCGGAGTGCTGTGGACGGTCGTCGTCGGCATCGTGGCGGCCTTCATCGGCAGCGCGATCGCCCAGGGGTTCGGCGTCGCCGACACCGACGGCGTCGACTGGGTCGAGTGGCTGATACAGATCGGCCTCGCGGCCGTCGGAGTGAGCCTGCTGTCGCGGAGCAAGGCGCGGCGGTGAGCACCGCGGTCCAGCCGCCCCCGTCCGGGGGCGGCCGGACCGCGTGAGGACGGCGACCGGTCCGGTCGCCGTCCTCGTCCTGTCCCGGGCACGCCGCGCGGCGGAGGGCCCTGATGGTAAGTCACCTATGACGTGCACGACCGAGGAGTGGGAGGGTGTGCCATGTCCAGGGACGACGCGGACGGCCGGACCGGCCCGGAAGACGGGCGCGACGAGACCGAGGACGAGCGCGCCGACCGGAAGTGGAGCGAGCTCATCCAGGAGGTGCGAGTCGCCCAGACGGGCGTGCAGATCCTCTTCGGCTTCCTGCTGACGGTCGTCTTCACGCCGCACTACCAGCGGCTCGGCTCCACCGACCACACGATCTACATCGTGACGGTCGTGCTCGGTGCCTGCGCGACAGGGGCGTTGATCGGCCCGGTCTCCTTCCACCGGATCGTCTCCGGCCGCCGCATCAAGCCGCAGGCCGTGCGCTGGGCCTCGCGGCTCACCTTCGTCGGGCTCGTGCTGCTGCTGGCGACGATGACCTCGGCGCTGCTCCTGGTGCTGCGGGCCGCCACGCACGACGCCTATGTGCCGTGGCTCGTCGCCGGCGTCCTGGTCTGGTACCTGGTCTGCTGGTACGGACTGCCGTTCTGGGCCCGGTACCGGCACACGGGCGACTGAGCCCCGACGTGGGACACGCGAACGCCGTGGCCAGGAAACCCGGGGGTTTCCTGGCCACGGCGTTCGCGTCGTGCGGTCCTGCGTCGTGCGGTCCTCAGACGTGCAGGACGCGGTCGACGAGGTCGCGGTAGCCCCGCAGGGCCACGCGCAGCCGCTCGGTGTCGCCGTCGTCGTGCTCGCCGGCCCGCCAGCCCGAGCGCAGTTCGTCGCGCCGGCTGCGCAGTTCCTCGACCAGTCGTTCGGTGGCCTCGCCGAGGACCTCGTCGGCCTCCTCCACGGCGTGGCGCGGCTCGTCGACGAAGCCGCCGACCGCGTGGTGCAGGCGCTGCTGCAGCTTGTCCACCGCGCCGTCCACCCGCGGCGGCGCGCCGGGGGCGGGCACCCGCCCTTCCTGCGCCGGACGCCGGGCCGCCGCGGGCCGCTCCGTGTCGCCGGGCTTCTCCGCTGGCGCGGGCTTCCCGACCGTCGCGTGCCTGTCGGCCGCCGAGGGCTTGCCGGCTTCCTCTGGCCGCGACCATCCGGCGGGCCGCTGCGCGGCAGGCGCCTCGCCCTTCTTCCCCGTGGTCTGCGGTGCCTGGGGGGCCCGCTGTTCGCGGGTGCCACCGGCCGTGGGGGACGGCCGCTCGTCGGGGGTCCGCTCGGCGGAGGCTCCGGCCGGGCCGTTGCGTACCTCGCGGCCGGTGCCGTCGGTCTCGTCGGTTCCGTCGGTTCCGTCGGTGTCGCGGTGCTCGTGCGTGGGATTCATCGGCTGCTCCAGGTCGGCATGTGGAAGCGGTGGGAGCCGCGTCGGCCGGAGCCCGTGTCACCTGCGCCGTCCTCGCGCGAGGTGCTGCGGGGCTCCTTGTCCACCGCGATGAGGTCGTCGAACAGCGCCCGGGCGTGGAGCAACCGAGCGCGCAGTTCCTCGGTGTCCGCCGCGGTGCGGTCACCGTCGTTCCGGGGTTGCGAGACCCCGCGCAGGTCGCGGTAGGCCTGGAGGTGCCGCGGGCGGTGGACCGACAGGGCGTCGATCTGCTCGCCCGAGGTGTGCTCCGGGAAGCCGCGGTCGTGCGCCAGCCGGTCCAGCAGGCCCGACGCCTCCTGCACCGCCTGCGCGGGGGAGTCGACGAACCGCTCCTGCAGGGCGGCCCACTCGGCGCGGTACTCCTCGGCCTGACGTGCGTTCAGCGGCTCCGGGGTCAGGCCGCCGTGCCGGTCGACACGCTCCTGCAACTCCCGGTGCGCCGCGTCCGTGTCGCCGTCGTGCCGCGCGACCGTGCGTTCGTACTCCGGTCCGAAGCGGCGCCTGAGCTGTCCCGTGCCGCTGCCGCGCCGCGACATCACGGCCGCGGCGAGGACGATCAGGACAACGAGGACGACCGCCCCGATGATGATGCCCGTGGTCATGGTGTGCCTCCTGGGGGCCGTCGTCGGGCCCCGGCATTCGAACTGACCTTGATGCGGGTCCTTGGTGTGCTCACGGTGCGTGTTTCCGCAATCCGTTCGTCCACACGTACGACGTCGGGAGGTGACGATGCGTCAGCGCGGCAGGTGCACGTGGATGACCTTGCCGCCCGCGCGCAGGAGCGTCACCCGGAAGTCCCGGGCCAGCCGGCGCACCAGGCGCAGGCCGTAGCCGCCCGGCAGGAAGCGGTCGGAGGGCTGGGGCGCGGCCGGCAGCCGGTCGTTGTGGTCCTGGACGGACACGCGGATCGCGTCCGGCACCGCCACCACGTCGAGGGCCGCCAGCCCGCCGCCGTACCGGAAGGCGTTGGTGACCAGTTCGGAGACGACCAGCAGGCAGTCCTCGACCCGCTCCGGATCCACGCCTCTGAGCCGGGCGCGGGCGAAGTCACGCGCCTCGCCTATGGTGGTGGGCAGCGGCCGGTCCGCAGTGGCGGGCCGCACGATCCCCCCGCCTTCCGCGTCTAGGTCAATGCTGTACACGCACGATCACCCCGTAGGCATCATCGGTCCCTCTGTGGTCTGCCCCTGCTGGCCGGTCCTACGCTGCCTTCGGCGCGATTCACGTTCTTCCGGGATCGGGGGGAATGCTTCGCGGAGGAGGGGGTACCCGAGGGGCAACGTACGGGAACATGACGTAGAGGTGCAGAGGTGCGAGGAGGAGCCGTGATCGCCCACGTGAGCGGGACGAGCACCGGGGTCGAGAGCCCCGAGGTCGACGTACTGCCGCAGATCACCGACCCGAGCAGCGTGGCCCCCACGAGCGCGCGCCGGCTGTCCAAGCTCTTCCTCGAGCGCCTGACGGTGCTCGAGGAGGGCACCCACGAACACCAGTACGCCCGCAACACCCTGATCGAGATGAACATGTCGCTCGTGCGGTTCGCGGCCAGGCGCTTCCGCGACCGCAGCGACGAGATGGAGGACATCGTCCAGGTCGGCACGATCGGGCTGATCAAGGCCATCGACCGGTTCGACATCTCGCGCGAGGTCGAGTTCACGACCTTCGCGGTGCCGTACATCGTCGGTGAGATCAAGCGGTTCTTCCGCGACACCACTTGGGCCGTGCACGTGCCGCGCCGCCTCCAGGAGCGCCGGGTGGAGCTGGCCCGCGCCCGGGACGAGCTGTCCTCCCGGCTGGGCCGCGCCCCCAAGGTGAGCGAGCTCGCGGCGCTCATGGACATCTCCGAGGCCGAGGTCGTCGAGGCCCAGGTGGCCTCCAACGGTTACACCGCCTCCTCCCTCGACGCCGCCATGAACGGCGACGACGGCGACGACGGCGAGACCGTGCTCGCCGACTTCATCGGCGCGGTCGACCCCGCCATGGAACTCGTCGAGGACCTCGGCTCCCTCGCACCGCTCGTCGTGGAGCTCGGCGAACGCGACCGGCAGCTGCTCCATCTGCGCTACGTGGAGGAACTGACGCAGGCCCAGATCGGCGAGATCATGGGCTGCACGCAGATGCACGTCTCCCGGCTGCTCTCGCGCACCCTGGCCCGGCTGCGGGCCGGACTGCTCCAGGACGGCTGCGCCTGACCTCACCCCGTCCCCCGCCACGTGCCCGCGCCCGGTCCCTTCGGGCGCGGGCACGCGCGCACCGCCTACGATGCGCGGATGACCGATCACGATCACGTGGCGCCGGACCGCCGCTTCCGCCCGCTGGTCCGGATGACGGCCCGCGACCCGCACGAACCGCACCGGGTCGCCACCCCGCTGGAACTGCTCTTCGACCTCTGTTTCGTGGTGGCGGTCGCCCAGGCCGGCGCCCGGCTGGTGCACGCGGTCGCCGAGGGCCATGCCGGGCGCGGTGTCCTCGGCTACTGCCTGGTCTTCTTCGCGATCTGGCTGGCCTGGATGAACTTCACCTGGTTCGCCTCGGCCTTCGACACCGACGACGTGCCCTACCGCATCGCCACCTTCGTCCAGATCACCGGTGTCCTGGTCCTGGCGGCAGGAGTTCCCCGGGCCTTCGACGCCAACGACTTCTCGATCGCCGTGGCCGGCTACATCATCATGCGCGTCGCACTCGCCTTCCAGTGGCTGCGCGCGGCACGCAACGCGGCCGGACCGGCACGGACCACGGCGCTGAGCTACGCCGCCGGTCTGGTCGTCGTCCAGGTGGGATGGGTCCTCCTGCTGCTCCAGCCCGTCGGCGGGCTGTGGAACTGGGGCTTCCTGATCCTGGCCGTCGCGGAACTGGTGGTGCCCGCCTGGGCCGAGCGGGCGCAGCGCACCACCTGGCATCCGCACCACATCTCCGAGCGCTACGGCCTGTTCACCATCATCGTGCTCGGTGAGTCGGTGGCCGCGGCGACGGTGGCCGTGCAGTCCGCCGTCGACGAGTCCACCGCGCTCGGCGAGCTGCTGCCCGTCGCCGTCGGGGGGCTGCTCATCGTCTTCTGCGCCTACTGGATCTACTTCGCCATCCCCATCCACCAGCACCTCACCAGCAGCGCGCGGGCGTTCCTGTGGGGTTACGGGCACTACCTCGTCTTCGGCTCGGCCGCCGCCATCGGGGCGGGGCTTGAGGTGGTGGTCGAGCAGGCCGTGCACAAGGCGCACATCTCGCAGACGGCCGCCGCGGCCGCCGTCACGCTGCCGACCGCGCTGTTCCTGCTGACGGTCTGGCTGATCCACTCCCGCAGCGCCAAGCGCGGGTTCGCCGAGCACGCGGTGCTGCCCGCCTGTGCCCTGGTGGTGCTCGCGAGCACCTTCTGCGGGAGCGCGGCGGTGCCGGTGGCGGGGCTCGCCATGGCCGCGGCGGTCGCCGTGGGCGAGATGCTGCACTCCCGGCGCTGGCCTGCCGCCTGAGGGCGGCGGACGGGGTGCCCCGCCGGAGGACGGGGCACCCCTGCTCCGGCCCTGTCGTCAGGGGAAGGAGACCACCGTGGACGGCGTGGTCGAGGTGCCGGAGGTCGCGGCACCGGTGCCGTTGATGACGTGGTCGTACTGGCCCATGCCGCCCAGGGAGACCACCAGGACGTCGTGCATCTTGATCCCGGACTTCACCGGGACCTCGAAGCCGTGGTCCATGCGGATCGTCGGATCGGTGGTGAAGTTGCAGTAGCTGCCCAGGCCCCAGGCCTCGTGGGTGTTCACCGAGTCGTCCACCTTGTAGGCGGCCCAGCCCTTCGTCGCGCCGTTCTGGATGGCGGCCTGGCTGGGGGCGTCGTAGGCGATCTCGTTCTGGAAGAAGACCGTCCTGCCCCGCTCGCCGCTCCACTGGACGTCGTACTTCTTGAAGTGCTCGACGAACAGGCCGGTGGCCAGGACGTCGTCGCCGTTCACGCGCAGGCCGTAGTCGGCCGGGTTGGTGTCCCAGCCCACTCCGGCGCCGTGATCGGCGCGCCAGATCCAGGTGTGGTCGATGACGGTGTCGTCGCTGTTGACCTCCATGCTGGTGGTCGCCTTGCCAGGTCCGGCGCCGCCGATGCGGATGAAGACGTCCTGCACGGTCGTCGGGTTGGCGGCGTGGTCGGCGGCCGCGCCCTGCGGGCCGACCTGGAGCAGCACCTGGGAGTTGACCGCACCGGCGTCGATCAGGAAGCCGGCCAGCTTCACGCCGTCGACGTCGGCGACCTTCATGGCGGTGACGCCGTTGTCGGGGATGACCGTCGCGAGGCCGAGGCCCAGCACGACCGTGTCGGCGCGGGTGACGTTGATGGTCTGGTCGACGTGGTAGATGCCCGGGGTGAACAGCAGGTTGAGGCCCTGGGCGAGCGCGGCGTTGATGGTGGCGGCCGTCGCGCCCGGCTTGACCACGTAGAACTGGCTCAGCGGGATCGAGGAGCCCTGCGGCGCGCCGTTGCCCCAGCTGGTGCCGCGGGCGTTGGTGCGCTTGGCCGGCACGAAGACCTTGTAGTCGTTGCCGTCGAGGTAGAGGAAGGGCTTCTCGCGGGAGACGGGGGTGGTGTCGAGCGTGGTGTACGGCGGGTTGGGGAAGCTCTGCGCGGGAGCGCCCTGGACGCCGGAGAAGACCATGTTCCACACGCCGTTGGTCCAGCCGCCGACCGAGCTGTCGCGGGTGTACCACTGCTGCTGCGAGTACGGGCCCACAGTGCCGTCGATCTTGCTGTCGGCGATGTAACCGCCGCTGGCCCAGCCGTAGCCGTTGGGTGCGAGGTTGAGGCCGCCCTTGACGTGCATGCGGCGGAAGGGCGCGGCCTGGGCGACGGCCCAGCGGTCGGTGCCGGAGACCGGGTTGAGGGCGAGGTTCTCCGCGGAGCGCCAGAAGTTCTGGGTGGCGTTGCCGTTGAACCAGCCGGCGTCCACGGTCACGTCGCCGTTGAAGGTGGTGTCGTCGGGGGAGAGGCCGAGCCCGGCGATCGAGGTGTAGAAGCCGATGTTGGCGTTGATGTTGTTGTAGGTGCCGGGCTTGAACAGCAGCGCGTAGCGTCCGGTGCCGAACTGCGCGGACTCCTGCTGCTGGAAGACCTGGTCCAGCTTGGCCTGGATGCCCGGGGTCGAGGGGTCGAAGACCAGGACGTTCGGGCCGAGGTCGCCGCCGCCGGGGATCACCGGGCCGGTGCCGCCGTCGGTGGTGTGCACGGCGAGCTCCCACAGCGAGTAGCCGTATGCGGTGGCGCGGGTGGTGCCGTACACGCGCAGGTAGCGGCCCGTGCCGCTGACGGCGCGGGTCTCGGTGCCGCCGGCGCCGGTGGTCGTGGAGGCGACCGTGGTCCAGTCGGTGCCGTTGGCGGAGAGCTGGATCTGGTAGGCCTTGGCGTAGGCGGCCTCCCACGTGAGGACGACCTCGCAGACGCTCTGGGAGCCGCCGAGGTCCACCTGGATCCACTGGGGGTCGCTGAAGGCGCTGGACCAGCGGGTTCCGGCGTTGCCGTCGACGGCGTTGGCGGCGGTGAAGGAGCCGTTCTCGGCGGAGGATGCGGTGGCGGTCCTGCCCTGTGCGGCATTGGCGGTGCCGCAGGCGGCGGCGTGGGCCGTGGTGAGCGGTCCGGCCGGGACGGTGATCAGGGCGAGCAGCACCGCCAGGAGGGCGATCAGCCCCAGGGGTCTGCGGCGGGCGGCATTGACTTCGGGTCTCATAGGAACTCCTGTGTCAGCCTCACGACTTAATTTAGGGCGTGAGTTAAGACGTGACAGAAGTCGGGGTCAAGACTCCTCGCAGAAAGTGTTTCTGACGGGTTAACAGCTCGGCTGCCGCTGCAGGCCCTTGCGCAGCCGTGACCTGCAGGGAGTTCCATCCGTTCGGAACTTGAACGCGAGCAGCCTCATCCTGGCCACCTGAAGCTCCCCGCACCAATCTTGACGTGAAGTCTTGACGCCATCCGTGCCCCTCGGTTGACTGCCGCCGCGGCAGCCGGAACCGGCTCGGGTACCGGTTCCGGCCGCTGCCACCACCATGCCCCCGTTCCTCGCGCGCCCCCGCTCTCCACCACCCGGGTTCGCGTCCGGCAGAAGGGCCGATTCCACGGGTCCCACAAATGATCTTCACGGGTTAGACTCCGCGGGTGTCCGAACTCCGCACACTGGTCCTCGGGTTCCGGCAGGCGATCCTCGACTGCCCCGACCCGGGCCTGGTCTCCCTGGAGCGTTTCCCGCACGGCTCGTGCGGGGACGCCTCCATCCTCCTCGGCCAGTACCTGTACGAGAACGGCCAGGGCGTGTGGACCTACGTCAGCGCCTGGGAGAACCGCGCCACCCACGCGTGGATCGAGAAGAACGGCCTGCGCATCGACATCACCGCCGACCAGTTCGACGGGGTCGGCACCCCCGTGATCATCGCCTCGGGAGGCGGCTGGCACGACCGCTTCACGGTCGACCCCACCGCCTCCCACGGCGCTCTCATCGATGTGCGCCAGGACTTCGCCCGACGCGAACTGCGCACCGCCTACGAGCGGTTGACGGCGGTCATCCGGCGGCATCGGCCGGGAGCGGAAGGGGCGCCACCAGCCTGCGCATGACCGCGGGCTCCAGCGCCGGGTTCGCCGCCGCCCGGTGCGCGAGCTCCTCGTCGTCGAGCAACTCCGCGAGCCTGGCCGGAGAGAGGTTCGGATGGCCCGCCCCAGCCGCCCGCACACCGGGATCGGGGTCGTGGGTCAGCCGGTCCACGGTCTCCGCAGCGGTGGCCGGGTCCCGGGCGGCCAGGGCGCGGACGGCCGGGTCTTCGTGCCGGGCGTACCGCGCGAGCCCGGCGGTCGGGAACCGCGGCCGGGTGAGGAGGAGTTCGCGCTCGTACCCGGTGTACTCCAGGAAGGCGCTCAGCAGCAGCTCGGTGGGCGCCTCCGGATGGTTCTGCGCGAGCAGTACCCGCACACCGAGGTCGTCGTCCGCGGCCAGCCGCGCCACCAGGTCGGACGGCAGGCTGTGATCGCCGGCGGCGCGCCGCCGCAGCAACGGGTGCCCGGACAGGGCGTCCCGCCGCACCGCGGCGGGATCCCGGGGCCACAGGCGTTGCAGTACCGGTCCGAAGGTGCCGCCCACCGGCACCTCGTAGTCGATCGCCACGCGTTCCGCCTCGCTCAGTGCGGGATGCACGGAGAGCGCGAGCCGTACCCGCGGATCGGCGTCCACGGCGAGGGCCCGGCGCTCCTCCGCCCCGAGGTCGCAGCGGTATGCGATCCGTTCCCGCACCTCGGGGTCGGCATCGGCGGCCAGCAGGACCACCACGTCGGCGGGAAGGGTGGGGTTGCCCGCGATCATCCGCCGGTCCCCCTCGCCCACGGGGGCGTTGAGCACACCCTCCACGACGCCTCGGCTCAGGGCGCAGTGCATCAGCGCATGAGTCCGCCCATGGCACGACCGGTCGGGCAGCTCCCGCTCCACCCACGCCGGGTCCTCGTGCCGCAGGTGCTGCCGCACCATGTCCCGTACCTCCTCGTCCGGGTCCGCCAGGAGGACGTCGCGGATCTCGTCCGGCACGCCGCGCCATGCGACGCCCATGCGTCGCACCTTCGGCTCCGGGTGGGCGTGCATCGACTCCATCAGTCCGGCGGAGGCCTGGCGGTAGAGGGTGCCCAGCAACTCCCCCTCGTACGTCAGGATCATGTGGACGACGGCCTGGTCCGGGAGCGGCCGGGGGCGCACGCTCCACGGCATCCGGGGGGTCTCGGCCAGGTGCGCCCGCACGAACCATTCGGTGTCGTCCAGCAGCCGTGCCCGCTGGGCCGGCTCGGCGTGCGGACTGCGGGCGAGGAAGCTGCGGGTGTACCTGTCGGGGTGGCGGACGACGGCGTCGACCACGGCGTCCGGCAGCGCCCGGTCGCGGCACAGGACCATCCGTGCCGCCGGCGGACCGTCGGCGAGCAGCCGCAGCAGGACGTCCTCGGGGGCCGCGGGATTCAGCGCCAGGCCGGCGAGCCGGCGTGCGGGCAGCCCGGCGGTCTCCCAGATCTCCTCGGGTGTGATCATGTAATCTGTGCTTCCTTTCCGCGGGGGCTGGGCACCGTTTCCGCGCACACCGGCCGGGTACACGGGATCGCAGGAGGCAGACATGGACCTGGGTGACTGGTCGACCACGGCCCTCGTGATCGCCGCGGTGGCGGTCGTGGTGATGCTCGTGGTGGCGGTCGTGCTCGTGGTGAAGATGGCGCGCATCCGTACCCTGCTGCGCAGCGCGGACGTACCGCGCTCGGGCAAACTGGCCTTCTGGGCGGGGCTCGTCTACCTGGTCTGCCCGGTGGACCTGCTGCCCGATCCGATCCTCATCGACGACATCGGTGTGCTGCTGCTGGCGCTGCGTTCGCTCAAGAGCGCGGCCGACGGGCAGCTGCCCGTCGGCCGCGACCGCGCACGGACCCTTCCCAAGTCCAAGAGCCCGGTGGCCTGAACCACCCCTCCGCCCGGGGAGGGCTCAGCCCGTCCGCTCCGCGTCCCCCGGCTGCCTCTCGGGCTGGGCGACCGGCAGGCACACGGTGAAGCGCGTGTCGCCGGGGCTCGACTCGACCCGGATGTCGCCGTGGTGCTTGTTGACCACGATGCGGTACGAGATATCCAGGCCCAGCCCGGTGCCCTCGCCCACCGGCTTGGTGGTGAAGAACGGCTCGAAGATCCGCGGCCGGATCTCCGGGGAGATGCCGGGACCGGTGTCGCCCACCTCCACCACCAGGCGGTCCGGACCGTCCCACGAGCTGCGCAGCGTCAGGGTGCCCGAACCGTCCATGGCGTCGAGGGCGTTGACGATGAGGTTGGTCCACACCTGGTTGAGCTCGGCGCCGTACGCCTGGATCTGCGGCAGGCTGCGGTCGTACTCCTTCACGACGCGCACCCCGCCGGGGATCTTCGCGTGGAGCATCGTGAGCGTCGCGTCGAGCAGCGCGTGGACGTCCACCGTCTGCTGCGGGGCCCGGTCCAGCTGCGAGTACTGCTTCGCGGCCCCGACCAGTCCGGAGATCCGGGTGACGGCGTCGTCGATCTCGCCCATGAGCAGTTCGGTGTCGAGGGTGTACGTGAGCCAGCGGATCGCCGCCTCCAGCCGGTCCTCGCCGACCGCGTCGACCACGGAGTCCAGCCACTCCGCGTCCACACCGCCCGCGACCAGCGTCGAGGACAGCTCCCAGGAGCCGTTGACGCCGTGGTCCTCGAGCCAGTCCGTCAGTTCGTCCTCGGCGTCGGCCGCCTCCAGCGCCGACCGCTCGGGCGCCGACGCCATGCGCTTGATCGCGGCGTCCTGCAGCTCGACCAGCTGGTGCAGTTGCCGGGTGTCGAGCCGGCCGTCCGCGATCATCGCGAGCTTGTGCCGCATGCCGGCCACCCGGTCGCGCAGCGCCGAGGTGGCGCGCACCGCGGCGGCGGCCGGATTGTTCAGCTCATGGGTGAGCCCGGCGGACAGCGAGCCCAGCGCCAGCAGCCGCTCGCGCTCCCCGACGATGGTGTTCTGCTTGCGGTAGCCGAAGAACGCCCCCTCCAGCAGGTGCACCGCCATCGGGAACCACGCGCGCATCGCCCCGGCGAACTCCTCGGCCGGGATCACGAAGAACTCGCAGTCGGTGACCGCCTTCAGCGAGTTGGGGTACGTCTGCTCCACCCGGTCCCCGAGGTACGCCTGCGTCGCGCCGGCGTACACGCCCCGCAGGTCGGTGCGGTTGACCTCCACCACGTCGCCGTGGACCAGGCGGCCCAGCGACACCGTGCCGCTGAGCAGCACGTAGAAGCAGGTCGCCGGATCGCCCTCGGCGTAGACGGGGTTGTTCGCCGGGACCCGCTCCACCCGGCCCTGTTCGCCCAGCCAGTCCAGTTCCTTCTCGCCGAGCGACTCGAACAGGAACAGGGTCCGCAGCTGCTCCGGCCCGAGCCGGTCCGTCGTGGTCACTGCGCCTCCAGATACCGGTGCACCAGGGATACGGCCATCGCGCCCTCGCCGACCGCGGAGGCCACCCGCTTGACCGACTCCGCCCGCACGTCACCGGCGGCGAAGACACCGGGCACGCTGGCCTCCAGGTGGTACGGGTCACGGGGGAGCGGCCAGCCCGCGGGCCGCTTGCCGCCGCCGATCAGGTCGGGGCCGGTGACCACGAAGCCGCGCCGGTCCCGCTCCACGACACCCTCCAGCCAGTCCGTGCGGGGTTCGGCGCCGATGAAGACGAACAGGAACGAGGCGTCGACGGTGGTCACCGTGCCGGTCTTCGCGTCGCGGAGCATCAGTTGCTCCAGGTGGTCGCCGCCCTTGCCGCCGACGACCTCGGTGCAGGGGCTGACCTTGATGTTGTCGATGGCCGCGATCTGGTCGATCAGGTACTGCGACATCGAACGCTGCAGGTCCGCGCCGCGGATCAGCAGGTGGACCCGGCACGCGTTGCGGGAGAAGTAGACGGCCGCCTGCCCGGCCGAGTTGGCCCCGCCGACGATGTAGACCTCCTGGCCCGCGCAGTTCATGGCCTCGGTCATCGCCGAGCCGTAGAAGACCCCGGCACCGGTGAACTCCGCCAGCCCAGGCGCTTCGAGCCGCCGGTAGGACACCCCGGTCGCCAGCACCACCGTGTGCGCCGCGATGGACGAGCCGTCACCGAAGGACAGCACCCTTCCGGTGCCCACCGCCTCCAGCGCGACCACCTCCCGGGTGCTGAGGATCTCCGCCCCGAACTTCGTCGCCTGCCGGCGGGCCCGGTCGGTCAGCTGGGCGCCGGAGACGCCGTCCGGGAAGCCGAGGTAGTTCTCGATGCGGCTGCTCTGCCCCGCCTGGCCGCCGGTCGCCCGGCGCTCCACCAGTACCGTGCGCAGACCCTCGGACGCGCCGTACACCGCCGCACCCAGCCCCGCGGGGCCGCCGCCGACCACCACCAGGTCGTAGAAGTCGGAGGCCGGGACGGTGCTCAGCCCCACGTGGGCGGCGAGCTCGGCCTCCGTGGGCCGCACCAGCGTCGTCCCGTCCGCGGTGACCACCAGCGGTACGTCGGCCGGCGTCAGCCCGGCCGCGGTCAGCAACTGCTCGGCCTGGGGCTCCTCCGCGGGCAGCCAGCGGTAGGGCACCAGGTTGCGGGTGAGGAAGTCACGCACCTTGAACGAGGGCGCCGACCAGCGGTGGCCGACCACGCGGGTCTCGGACGCCGTCGGGTCCGGCGTGGTGATCCACGCGTCGAGCAGGGTGTCGATCACCGGGTAGAGGTTCTCCTCCGGCGGGCTCCACGGCTTCAGCAGGTAGTGGTCGAGGTCGACGATGTTGATGGCGTCGATGGCCGCGCTGGTGTCGGCGTACGCCGTGAGCAGCACACGGCGGGCGAGCGGGAAGAGGTCCATCGCCGCCTCGAGGAACTCCACCCCGTTCATCTTCGGCATGCGGTAGTCGGCGAGCATCACCGCGAGTTGTTCACCTCGCAGTTTGATCTCCCGCAGCGCGCTCAGGGCCTCGTCGCCGGAGGTGGCGCGCACCACCCGGTAGCGGTCCCCGTACCTGCGGCGGATGTCCCGGGCCACGGCGCGGGACACTGCCGGATCGTCGTCGACGGTCAGGATCGTCGGATTCGCCATGTGACCATCATTGCTCCCCGGCGGCCGTCGTGCGCAGTAAACCGAACAGTCGTGCTTGAACCTGCGCCAGGGGACCCGCCTCAGGCCGCGTGCGCGCTCCGGGACGTCGTGACGGACGGTGCGCCCCCGCGCACCGTCCGCCAGGTCAGGCGTCCTCGACGGCGACGGCGGCCACGGTGTCGTAGAAGGAGACGTGGCCCGTGATCTCGGGCACCGACGCGAGCGGCTCCTCGTAGACCCAGGCGACGTCGTTGTGGTCGGCGTACGACCAGTAGGAGGCGACGCCCTTGTAGGGGCAGGTGGTGTTGGTGTCGCTGGGGCGGAAGAGCGCGAGGTCCACGTCCTGCGGCGGGATGTAGTAGCGCACCGGCAGACCGGTCTCGTGGACCAGTACCGGCCGCCGGGTCTCGGCCACGACCTTGCCGTCGATCGTGACGGTCACGTGCTGGGTGCCGGGTACCGCGTCCACGCGGTGACCGCGGCGGCTGTCCGTGGGGGGCATGGTCTTCCCTTCCTCGGGTCCGTCCGGATCCGTTGCAACGGCGGCGGTGCCGCCCCACATTCCCCGGGCGCCCCGGGGTCCCCCGCATGCACGCATCTGCGTGACTCCGGCGGCGGTCCCCCGTTGGCCCTTCAAGATCACAGTGAAGGAGGTCCGCCCGATGAGCACCCGCCGTCACCAGAAGGGCCGCAAGCACCGCACGGTCAATCGCACGCCGAGGCCCGTCGCCCCCGTCCGTACCGCGCCGGCGGCCGCACCAGCCGCCCCGGCCGCCTCGCCGGTCCCGCCCGCCCCTTCCGACAC
>NZ_JARAVO010000128.1:0-25292 GCF_033792805.1 Streptomyces sp. PA03-1a | reverse complement strand
TCCGCCATGCGGTCCTGTCGGCCATCGCGGCCCCCGAGCTGCGGGCTTCGTCGGCCAGGAAGCGGTAGCCGAACTCGGGATCCTCGCGGTGGGCGTCGAACAGCGCGTTCGCGCGATGAGCCTCCTCCAGCACGGCGTCGGTCACCGGCTTGTCGAGCCAGCGGTAGTAGGGCTGTCTCGCGAGCTTCAGCACCCGGCACGTCACCGTGACGGGCATCCCGTCCGCGGCCAGCTCTTTCACGAGCGGGTAGATCCTTTTCCCGGCAGATGCGCCTGCGACAGGTAGGCCGCGGCCCGGCGCAGGACTTCGTTCTCCTGCTCCAGCAGCTTGATCCGCCGGCGCGCTTCCCGTAGTTCCACGCTCTCCTGGCTGGTCACCCCGGGCCTGGCCCCGTCGTCGATGTCGGCCCGGCGCATCCATTTCCACAACGTCATCGGGTGGACTCCGAAGTCGGTGGCCACCTGCTCGACCGTCACACCCGGGCCGCGGTTCCTTGCGACTCGCACGACGTCTTGGCGGAACTCTTCCGGATAGGGCTTGGGCACAGCGACATCCTTCCCACCCGCCCCACAGGGCAAGCCAGTTCAGATGTCACCCGATCGTGCAGCAGACCCGACTCTGTTACGTAGTCTGTGGCCTGTTCAGTGTTGAACAGGCCTAGGTCGATCCGCTGTCCGGGTAGCGCGGCGTCGCGTCGCCGGGTGGTGATCAGGGTATGTCCGTGCGGGCTCTCCGGCGGAAACAGACCCTTGAGGTCGGCCGGGTCGGTGACATCGTCCAGGACGATGAGCCACCGACACACCGCCGTTCCCTCAGGCCTGTCCAGCAAGGCAAGGAAATGGTTGGCGGATCGCTCTGGATCGCCTGGTTCTGTGGCGAGGAGGTCTTCGGCAGCTTGGGCGTATGCAGAGATGATGGCGGGTCTACTGCTCGCGGTGATCCATACCAGCACGTCTAGTTCGCCTGCTTGCCAAGCCCTCCGAGCGTAGTGGGCGGCAAGCTGGGTCTTTCCGACTCCGCCGGTACCGCGCAGCACGTGACACCTAGCGCCCGTGACGCCCTTGATTAATGCCATCCGCAACTGCTCTGCTTCGCTTCGTTCCCGGAAAGCCTCCGCTTCGCGGGGAAGGACGCCGACCTTGTGGGGCCACGGCGCCGGGGTCCGACTGTGCACATGCACGGATGTGATGGGGCCGCTGTGGTATCCGCTGATCGCCACACCTCCCGGCCCAGAAGTGGCTGATCCAGTCTCTCGTACCTCGAGACCTTGTCGCCTGACCATGCGACTCACTTTGCGGATCACGGGTTACCTCTCGCTGTATCCGCTGACTGCGTCCCCTTCTCCACTGGCTTCGGCATCGCCGGTCCGCTCCACGGTCACGGGACCGAGCGGCCGACTACCGCGGTTGCCCGAGACCGCGTTTCCCGAGCCTGCAGTCCTGGCAGCACCGGTGTCACGCACGACGACCTCTGAGGAACTGGCGTGGGGAAGCGCGGCCCAGATTCCCACGCCTACCGCTGCCACACCTGCAAGCGCGGAGGCCACCGTCGCGATCCGGCTTGCGGTCTCCCACTGCGAGAGGGCAAATACCCATCCCAGGACGGCGACGACCACACAGGTGCCAGCCAACACCACGCGCTTCATCGTCATCCCACCATCGTCGCGCACACTCAGGAGCAGCGATACCGCTTTGGCCCAAGGACTCACCGATGTATCGATGTTGGCGAGGATCACTCGATCTTGAGTTCTGATGCGATCCCAGGCGAGGCATCGTCGAGTGAGTAGGGCATGTACGCAGAGCGAAGCTAGAACAAGTCAAGGTTCATGGGAGGCCCGCGAGCCGATCAAACCCTTCGCGGACCGACGATCTCCCTGAGCGGGACCACTTGGACTCCCCCCTCCCCCGTCGCGGGGTGCGGCTGCGAGTGGAAGGCCACCCACCTTGTCCGGCCTCCGGCGCCCCGCTGGCTTGCCCGGAATACGGCTATCGGATACGCGCCAAGGCGTCGCCGTGGGAAAAGCGGTTCTTCGCGGACGCCCCAGGCTCCCCGGCGCGCTCCTTGGCTGGTGAGTTCATGTGATCCGCCAGGCCATGGAGCGGGGCCCTCCAATACGCGTCCGGACATACCTGCTGCTGTCCGCTGCAACATGCGTCACACCAGGTGCGGCCCATTGGAACCAAATCGCAGAGGAAACACCGCAGTTCACGCCCAAACAGTCCCGAGTCCGCATGTATTTGCGGTCGAGCAGGTCAAAGAGTCATCCGAGGCTGCAACTACTACCGGGCGTGACAGACGTAATGGCGGTGGCGCGCCGGGTCGAAGGGCTCCCAGTCGGTGCGCGTGTGCTCCGCGGCTGCGTCATTGCCGGCGTGCGTCCACGAGCTCCAGCCGCCACATACCTGGCACAGCCCCGGTGTCCAGGACCGGCAGGCAGCAGCGACGGCGGGCGCGGGTCCGGGCCACACACTGCAGGTCCTCGACAGGACCGGGAGCCAGATAGCGCGCGCCGATGATGCGCACGACCGGCCGGACAGGCGCATCCGGCGCGGCCTGGGCTGGCTGCTCGGACCGGGGTGTGAAGAGGCCCGCATCTTGCAGGCGGCGGGAGTTCAGCGCGAGGGCCCGGCACATCTCCTCCAGCAGCGGGCTGCGGTTGGCCGCCGCACCGGCCGGGCACAGGGCGTGATGCCGCACCCGGCACCACGCGCTCCCGTCATGGGAAGCATGCGCGACACGCGTGCACGGCTGGCTGCTCATCACGCTCCGGAGGTGGCCCCGTAGGATGCCGTGCATCATTCGCGCAGTAGCGTTCGACGTCGGTGAGACCCTGATCCGAGACGACCGCAGCTGGGCTTCCTGGGCGGACTGGCTGGGAGTACCCGGCACACCATGTCCGCCCTTGTCGGATCCGTCGTAGCTCAAGGACGCGACAATGCCGACGCTCTGCGACTGGTGCGGCCCGGTCTGGAGGTTTCCGTCGAGTACGCGGCGCGGGAGCGCGCCGGTTACGGGGAACAGCTCGACGAACATGACCTATACGAGGATGTCCGCCCAGCCCTGTCCAGGCTTCTGGAGGCCGGGTTCCGAGTCATTATCGCGGGCAATCAGACCCGCGGAGCCGGCGAGTTGTTGCGTGCGCTCGACTTGCCTTCAGACGTCATCGCGACGAGCGGCGATTGGGGTGTGGCTAAGCCCGAGGCCGCCTTCTTCGAGCGCCTCGTCGAGGCGGCCGACAGCACCCCTGAAGAGATCGTGTACGTCGGCGATCACCCCGCCAACGATGTCTTCCCAGTCCGTGCAGCCGGGTTGCGGGCAGCACACCTTCGACGCGGCCCGTGGGGATATCTGTGGGCCGACAGTCCAGAAGTTGTCGCGGCGGCGGATTGACGTATCAACTCCCTTACAGAGCTGGTCGATATGCTGACCCGCAGCCCACTGTCCGTCCTGCACCATCTGCAGCACGTCGAACGCGACGCGCGACACTGGCGCAGCCGAGCCGTTCTGTGGCACCTGGGCCAGTGGCCCTCTGAGAGCACGCCGCGTAGTCGCAGGCGACGACCGATCGAGCCCTGCCACACTGGCTGTGGGCGCAGTCCCGGACGACGAGGTTGCCCATGGTGGTCACGATCGATGTCGTTCACCGGGCCTGCCGGCTCGCTCGTCCGTGCCGTTATCGAAGTCGATCGCCGAGGCCGTCCAGCACCTTGAGGCGCAGCGAACACCCCGAGCCCAGAGCAGGTGCCGGCATGCCGGATAGCCGACGACGTATCCGGCATCCACGAGGCCAGCCTCGTCACCGGGCGCGTCGTGAACCTGTCGGCGATTGGCATGAAGTGGGTTGGGTTCTCTGTCTTGGAGGTGCGGTGGCTGCCGTTCCCAGTGGCGGAGCACGGGCGGAGATTTGCCTGCCCTCCGGGTGGAGGGCAGGCGGGTCAGACCTCGACCGTCATCCGGCTGGACACAGGGTGGGCGTCGTGCAACCCGAGTCGTTCGGTCGGCACCTTGTGGGTCTCGCGGGCGGTGAGGGCGGCGAGCACCGGGGGTACGCAGAGGGCGGCGGTGAACAGGGCGACAGCGCCCCAGTCGTCGCCGTCGGGGCCGGCGATCTTGGCGGCGAAGGTGACCGCGAACCCCGCGATGGCGAAGCCGATCTGGGTTCCGATCGCCATGCCCGACAGGCGCACGCGGGTGGGGAACATCTCGCCGTAGAAGGACGGCCACACGCCGTTGGCGGCACTGTAGACGACACCGAAGGCGAGCACGCCGAAGAGCACGACCAGCGGGTACGAGCCGGTGGAGATGGCCCACAGGTAGGCGGCCATCATCACGGCGCTGCCGGCCGCGCCGGCCAGGTAGACGGGACGCCGGCCGACGCGGTCCGAGAGGTGGGCCCACAGCGGGATGGCGCCGAGGGCTACGAGATTGGCCAGGGCGCCGACCCACAGCATGTCGGAGCGGTCCAGGCCCACGGCGTCACCGGTCGCGTAGGCCAGCGCCCACACGGTGAAGATGGTGCTCACGGAGGCGACGAGGGCACCGGCGATCACCCGCAGGACGTTCGCCCAGTGGTCGCGGAGCAGGACGAGCAGCGGCAGCTTGGCGACGCCCTCTGCCGCCGCGGCCTGCTGCACGAAGGCGGGGGTCTCCTCGACGTCGCGGCGGATGAACCAGCCGACGACGGCGACCGCGACGCTCAGCCAGAACGGTATCCGCCAGCCCCAGGTCAGGAGTTGGTCCTCGGGCAGGGAGGCGACGGGGATGAAGACGAGGGTGGCGAGGAGCTGTCCGGCCTGGGTGCCGTTGAGGGTGAAGCTGGTGAAGTAGCCGCGGCGGTGCGGCGGTGCGTGTTCCAGCGTCATCGAGTTGGCGCTGGCCTGCTCCCCGGCGGCGGAGATCCCCTGCAGGACGCGGAGCAGGACGAGGAGCACCGGGGCCGCGCCGCCGATCTGCGCACGCGTGGGCAGGCAGCCGATGAGGAAGGTCGACAGGCCCATCAGCAGCAGCGTGAAGAGCATGATCCGCTTGCGTCCTAGGCGGTCCCCGAAGTGACCGAGGAAGAGCGCGCCGAAGGGGCGGGCGGCGTAGGCGACTCCGAACGTGGCGAGTGACAGCAGGGTCGCAGTGGCCGGGTCGGACTCGTCGAAGAAGACCTTCGGGAAGATCAGCGCGGCGGCGCTGCCGTAGATGAAGAAGTCGTAGTACTCCAGCGCGCTGCCGATCCAGGCCGCGAGTGCGGCCTTGCGCGGCTGGCCCTGATGGGCTGCGGGGACGGTCACGGCGGGGCTCCTTCGGGAGGGACCGGCCGGGGCGCGGACGAAGACCCCGGCTAATTAACCCACTGGATAGTTAATAGCGGGTGGCTACGGATGTTGGGGCAGCCTCTCCCGGGTGTCAAGGGGTCGCGCAGGGACGATCAGCCGGCCGGCTGTTCCGCCGTCAGATAGGCGACCACCATGTCGCCGAGCATCGTCCGGTAGTGCTCCCGGCGGTCGGCGGCGACCAAGTCGCGGTCGAACAGTGCGCCGAAGGTGTGCCGGTTGGCGACCCGGAAGAAGCAGAAGGAGCTGATCATCGCGTGCAGGTCGACGGCGTCGATGTCGGCCGTGAACACACCGGACCTACGGCCGGCCGCCAGGATCCGGCGGAGCACGTCGATGGCGGGCGAACTGAGGGCGCTGAGCTGTTCCGAGGCGGCCATGTGCTCGGCCTCGTGGATGTTTTCGATGCTGACCAGCCGGATGAAGTCCGGGTGCGCCTCGTGGTGGTCGAAGGTGAGTTCGGCGAGCCTGCGGATGGCGGCCACCGGGGCGAGGTGGTCGACGTCGAGGTCCTGTTCGGCCTGCCGGATCACGGAGTACGCGCGCTCCAGCACGGCGGTGAACAACTGCTCCTTGCCGCCGAAGTAGTAGTAGATCATCCGCTTGGTGGTGCGGGTGCGGGCGGCGATCTCGTCGACCCGGGCGCCGGCGTAACCGGCGCGGGCGAACTCCTCGGTGGCCACGTCGAGGATCTCGGCCTGGGTGCGGGCGGCGTCGCGCGCGCGTCCGCCCGTCCGCGCCGGCTGTTCGGCAGTGGCCATCCGCTTCCTTCCCTCGGTCTTGTGTTCGCGATTGTAGGGGGCCACCAGACGGCCGGTCTTCCCACTGCCGCCCCCTCCTGATATTACTAACGAACCAGTCCGTACATTAGCGGGAAAGTAGGAGCCCCGGTGCCCCAAGACTCGTATCTCGTCGGCCTGATCGGCTCCGGCATCGGCCCCTCGCTTAGCCCCGCGCTCCACGAGCGCGAGGCGGACCGCCAGGGCCTGCGCCTGGTCTACCGGCTGCTCGACCTCGACGTGCTCGGCGTCCCGCCCTCCGCGGTCGGCCGCCTGGTACGCGCCGCGCGGGACACCGGATATAACGGGCTGAACATCACCCACCCCTGCAAGCAGCTGGTCGTCGACCATCTCGACGCGGTGTCCCCGCAGGCCGAGGCGCTCGGCGCGGTGAATACCGTGGTGTTCGAGGACGGCCGCGCCACCGGCCACAACACCGACGTGACCGGCTTTGCGTCCTCCTTCGCGCGCGGCCTGCCCGACGCCGCCATGGAACGCGTCGTACAGCTCGGCGCGGGGGGAGCCGGCGCCGCCGTCGCCCATGCCCTGCTCACCCTCGGCACCGAACGCCTCACCGTCGTGGACGCGCTCGCCGACCGCGCGGCGGACCTCGCCGCCTCACTCAACCGGCACTTCGGCCACGGCCGTTCGGTCGCCGCCGCACCCGGCGCGCTGCCCGCGCTCATGCCCGGCGCCGACGGCCTGGTGCACGCCACCCCCACCGGCATGGCCGCCCACCCCGGACTGCCGCTCCCGGCACGGCTGCTGCGCCCGGCACTGTGGGTCGCCGAGGTGGTCTACCGGCCGTTGGAGACCGAACTGCTGCGCACCGCCCGCGCGCTGGGCTGCCTCACGCTCGACGGAGGCGGCATGGCGGTCTTCCAGGCCGCGGACGCCTTCCGGCTCTTCACCGGCCGCGAACCCGACAGCGCCCGGATGCTCGCTGACATCACGGACCTGACGGCCGGCACGGCAGACACCAGGAACTGAGAGACCCGGGACACCACAGGCACCCAGGAGAAGCCCCATGCGCACGTCCATCGCCACCGTCTCGCTCAGCGGCCCCCTCACCGAGAAGCTCAGCGCGGCCGCCCGCGCCGGATTCAACGGTGTGGAGATCTTCGAGAACGACCTGCTCGCCGCCCCTCTCTCCCCCGCAGAAATCCGGTCCCGCGCCGCCGACCTGGGCTTGTCCATCGACCTCTACCAGCCCATGCGCGACATCGAGGCGGTGCCCGAGGACACCTTCACCCGGAACCTGCGCCGCGCCGAGCACAAGTTCCAGCTCATGCGGCAGCTCGGCACCGACACGATCCTGGTCTGCTCCAGCGTCTCCCCGCTCGCCGCGGACGACGACGCGCTCGCCGCCGCCCAGTTGCGCAGGCTCGCGGAGTCGGCGCATGAGCACGGCATCAAGGTCGCCTACGAAGCCCTGGCGTGGGGACGTCACGTCAACACCTACGACCACGCCTGGCGCATCGTCCAGGCCGCCGATCACCCCGCGCTCGGCGTTTGCCTGGACAGCTTCCACATCCTGGCCAAAGGCTCCGACCCCCAGGGCATCGAGGACATCCCCGGCGGGAAGATCTTCTTCCTCCAGCTCGCGGACGCCCCGCTCATGGCGATGGACGCTCTCCAGTGGAGTCGCCACCACCGGTGCTTTCCCGGCCAGGGTGGCTTCGACATCCCCGGCCTGGTCGGGCACGTCCTGCGCGCGGGGTACCAGGGCCCGCTCTCCCTGGAGGTCTTCAACGACGTCTTCCGCCAGGCCGACGCGGGCCGCACCGCCGTCGACGCCCAGCGCTCACTGCGACTGCTGCAGGAGACCGTCGGCACCGCCTCCCCGCCCGCACCCCCAGCCCCCACAGGCGTGGCCTTCGCCGAACTCGTCACCCCCGACACGGAACCGGTCGCCGCACTGCTGGGCACGCTCGGCTTCACCCGTACCGCACGTCACCGCGGCAAACCCGTCGAACTGTGGCAGCAGGGCGAGGCCCGTATCCTGCTCAACACCGCCTCCGCGGCGAGCCGGGAGGGCCAGGGCCCCACGCTCGCCGCCATCGGCCTGGAGAGTCCCGACCCCGCCCGCGCCGCCGCGCGCGCCGAGGCCATGCTCGCTCCCGTCCTGCCGCGCCGCCGCGCCCCCGAGGACGCACCGCTCGACGCGGTGGCCGCGCCCGACGGCACCGAGTTGTTCTTCGCGGCCACCGACCCCGCTGGCACCCACGGCTGGCTCGCGGACTTCCCGCCGCTCGACGCAGTCGAGGACAAGGGCACAGGCATCCGGCGCATCGACCACCTCGCGCTGACACAGCCGTGGCACCGCTTCGACGAGGCCGCGCTCTTCCACCGCAGCGTCCTCAGCCTCCACCCGCAAGAAAGCATCGACGTCGCCGACCCCTACGGCCTGCTTCGCAGCCGCGCCGTCACCACCACGGACGGCACCGTCCGCATCGTGCTCAGCGTCGGGCCCACCCCCGCCGACGACCGCACCGCCCATGCCCAGCACATCGCCCTCGGCACGGACGACCTGCTCGCCACGGCCCACCACATCCGCACCGCGGGCGGCCGCCTCCTGGCCGTCCCGGCGAACTACTACGACGACCTCGCGGCCCGCTTCGGCCTCTCCCCCGACGAACTGGCGACCTACCGCGAACTGGGCATCCTCTATGACCGCGACGCCCACGGCACCTTCCTGCACTGCTACACCGAAACGGTGGGACGCGTCTTCTTCGAGATCGTCCAACGCGGCGCCTACCGCGGCTACGGCGCCCCCAACGCCCCCATCCGTCTCGCCGCTCAACACGCGGGCCGCCTTCTCCCCCCGAGCTGACGCTGACGACTGCGCGCTGCCTACCCGTGAGGAAGTATCCGAATCCTTGTGTGCGGACTGGTGTTGGGCTCTTCGTCCGCCCCTGACCTGATGCAGCCGAGCGAGTTCGCTCCGCACATAACCATCGGACGGCGCTCGGGCGAGGGCATGCCTGGAAGATGGCGGGTCAAGTTGGAGGCATTGGCCGACCGAGAGTATCCCGCCCGGCGTGCATGAATAGCCGAAGCTTTTCTTGAGCGTCATTGAAGTGGACGTCGATTTGCTCATTCATCGACGCGGCAGCCCCTGATCCCAACCCTTCTGAAGAAGCGATCGTTTCATGCCTTTCCGCACAGTTCAATAGATCACGTAGGCTGGCAATACAGTCGTGGGATCTGTCAAACACCTCATCAGGCCCTTGCAGCCCCACGCCGTATGAAGCCATCACGGCGTCTCTGTACGCCTTCCGTCCCGCCATCCGCAGGCCGGCTACGTACTCCGACTCAAGAGGCACTTGAACGCAAGCCCTGTGGTAGTCCAGGGCCGCTCCGCGCGCCATCAGAACCTTGCCGGCGAACTCCTGGTAGATCACCATTCTGTGATCTCTGCTCCACCGGTGGTGTTCCAGGCGGAGGTCAAGTTCCCGTTGGCCCGCTTGCCTGTGGGACTGCCGTTCTTCATGTCGTTCCAGAGCCTGCTGTTTCCCACGTTCCGAGCGGAGGGCGAGGAACCCGGTAAGACCACTGCCGATCAAGGTTCCGAGGATTCCGGTGAGTGAGAGAAGCAGCGAGTCCGCCAGGCTTCATATCTGCGTCGGATGCCATGCCGTTATGCCTTCGCAGCTGCTCGGCAACGCGTCAGGGGAGGCCGGGGTCAGAAAGTTGGCCTGGTGGCCGATGGGCTGATGCTCTCCCTCTCAGATGTGTCCGTGACCTCTACCTTTCGGCAACGCTCGCGGAGGAGGACGTCGACGTCGGCAAGCATGCGGCCGGCACGGGGTTCCAGACCCGAGAGGAGACGAAGGCTGTCGGATGCCTGGAAGGCGGCCGTATGGCCGCCGTGCAGGACGCGGCAGCCCGCCTCGCAGGCCGCGCGCACTAGCGCTGTGGCCTGTGTTTGGTGCGCCGGTTCGGCCACCCACAGGCTCGGGCGAAGCGGCCCCTTGTGCCAGGTGACAGCGGGATCGGCATTCGCAGGCTCGGCGTTGACCACGCCGTCGGCACGGGCAAGGGCGCCGGCGAGGTCATCGGGGCGAGCTGCCGTGGCGCGCTCATTGCCGAAGTCCTGGTTGAGCTTGCGGGTGAGCGCGATGGCACGCGCGGGGTCGCTGTCGACGACGGTGAGCTGGTCCGTGCCGAGCGTCAGCAGGGCGTGGGCAGCGGCTGCGCCGGTCCGTCCGGCGCCAAACTGGACGATGCGGCGGGTTGATGCTTCGGGCAGGCCACGGGAGAAGGACTTCGCGAAGCCGGTGACTTCGGTGTTGTGGCCGATGGTGCGGCCGCCCCGGTAGACGACGATGTTGGCGGCGCCAAGACGGCGGGCTTCGGGAGCGAGTTCGTCGAGGTGCTCTATCACCAACTCCTGGAAAGGGCCGTCGATGTGGAGGCCCGCGAAGCCGAGAGGGTGTGCGGCCTTGAGGAGGTCTCCGACATTCTCGCCGTTTGGGTTATACGGGTCAAGGGTGACTCCGGCGCACAACATGTGCTGACCGTGCCGGGCGGCCTCGCGGGCGCACAGGGCAGAGGTGAGTGACGGGCGCGTGCCGGAGCCGACCACTGCGATGAGAAGACAGGTGGGAAGGGGCACGGGGTCACCATCCTGATGCTGGGCGATCGGGACAGTCGGCAGCGCGGGGCGGCGAGGGATCCGGCGTCCCGGTGGCGGATCCGTAGGAATGCGGACGGGCTGCAAGCTCGGCCGGTGGGACAGGAGCAAGTTAACGCACTAGATAGTTAATAACGTTGACAGCGATCGTCGGCGCTCCAGCGTCCGGCGTCAAGGTGTGTTCGGGAAACAACCGCTTTCGGTCCCGGCCCGATCAGCTGGCGCCGCACTCACCAACCGGCTCAGGCGGGATGCGGGAGTGAGCCCTTGGCCAGATAGGCGACCACCATGTCGCCGATCATGGCGCGGTACTTCGTGCGCAGCGCCGGATCGGTCATGTCCCGGCCGAAGATCGTGCCGAAGGTGTGCCGGTTCCCCACACGGAAGAAGCAGAACGAACTGATCATCATGTGGACGTCCAGGGCGTCCACGTCGGCTGTGAACACGCCCGCCGCTCGACCGGTCTCCAGTATCCGGGCCGTCACCTCCACTGCCCGGGCATTGGCTGCTGATGCCGATGCCGAAATGGTGATGTGTGCCGCCTCGTGGACGTTCTCGATGCTCACGAGCCGGATGAAGTCCGGATGGGCCTCATGATGATCGAAGGTCAGCTCGGCGAGACGGCGGATGGCCGCGGCCGGCTCCAGGTGCTCAAGGTCCTGGGCTTGCTCTGCTTGGCGGATCTGCGCGTACGCCTGTTCCAGGACTGTGGTGAAGAGGCGTTCCTTGCTGCCGAAGTAGTAGTAGATCATCCGCTTGGTGGTGCATGTCCGGGCGGCGATCTCGTCCATGCGGGCGCCGGCGTATCCGTTGCGGGCGAATTCCTCGCGGGCTACGGAGAGGATCTCCGCTCTGGTGCGCTGGGCGTCGCGCTGGCGCCTGTCGGGCGGCGACGGTTGCGTGGCCGAAGGGGAACCGTTCTTCGGTTCGTGCATGGAAGCTCTCGTCATCACTGTGCCGGAAGCCGGCCCTGGGTCTTGCTGCTCTCCTCGAGGATGAGCTGGTCGAGGTGGCGCAGCATCCGGTCGGTGTCTGCGTCCATGCCGGTGAACAGGCGGAAGGCGTCGACAGCTTGGTGGACGACCATGTGCCCTCCGTGCATGGTGCGGCAGCCACGCTCTTGAGCTGCTGTGAGCAGAGGGGTCTGCAAGGGCCGGTAGACGATGTCGGCGACCCACAGGTCGGCGGTGAGGAGTTCTTCGGGCAGGGGCAGACCTGGGTGGGCGGCCATTCCGGTGGGGGTGGCGTGGACCAGGCCGTCTGCCTGTGTGAGGACGTCTGCAACGTCGTGGGGCGGGTGTGCGGTGATGATGCGGTGTGGTCCGTGGTGTGTGGTGAGCCTGGCGACAAGGTGCTGGGCGCGGGGCAGGTGGGTGTCGATGACGGCCAGGCTGGTGGTGCCGACGCTCAGCAGTGCGTGCGCAACGGCGGCTCCGGCGCCGCCGGCGCCGATGAGGACGACACGTTCGGGGTTGGCGTCGGGAAGGGCGGTGGCGTAGGCCTTTGCGAAGCCTGCACTGTCGGTGTTGTGGCCGGTGCTCTTGTCGCCCTCGAAGACGACGGTGTTCACGGCTCCGATGGCGCGGGCTTCGTCGGACAGAGCGTCCAGTGCGGTTACGGCGAGCTGTTTGCAGGGGTGCGTGATGTTCAGCCCCTGATAGCCGTCCGTGTGGGCGCGGGCGATGAGGGTGCTGACTGCTTCCGGCGGTAGCCCGAGGGTATCAATGTCGAACAGCTGGTAGGTGAGGTGCAGGCCCGCCGCCCGGGCTTCGGTCTCGTGCAGGCGGCGGCTGAAGGAGGGGCCGATGCCGGCGCCGATGAGGCCGGTGCGGATGGTGTGGTCGGTCATGACGGCCTTCCCGGACGCCGGGGTGCAGGGCGGAATCGGCTGGGGCCACATCTGGCGGTGGCGACGGTGGCGTAGGGACCCGAGTGGAGTTCCCTCCCGGTCGCGTGGGCTGAGACCGCGCGGCCGGGAGGGAGGCTGGGAGTCACAGGCCGAGGTAGATCTGCCGG
This sequence comes from Streptomyces sp. PA03-1a, assembly GCF_033792805.1. Classification (NCBI taxonomy): domain Bacteria; kingdom Bacillati; phylum Actinomycetota; class Actinomycetes; order Kitasatosporales; family Streptomycetaceae; genus Streptomyces; species Streptomyces sp. PA03-1a. The sequence continues at coordinate 12,539 of NZ_JARAVO010000128.1, read as the reverse complement.
ACCTGGCTGTCGTGACGGAGGTCGTCCGAGGTGCCGGTCATGGCGACCGTGCCGTTCTCCATGACCAGGCAGTGGCTGGTGACTCCGAAGGTGAGTTTCGCGTTCTGTTCGACGAGCAGAAGGCTCAGGCCCTCCCCGCGGAGCCGGATGAGTACGTCGAGGATGTCTTCGATGAGTTTGGGTGACAGGCCCATCGACGGTTCGTCCAGGAGGAGCAGCCTGGGGCGCGCCATGAGGGCGCGGCCGATGGCGAGCATCTGCTGCTGTCCGCCGGACAGTGCTCCGGCGAGCCTGCCGCGCATCTCCTTCAGTACGGGGAAGAGGTCGTACACCTCGGCCAGGGTGCTGTGGGTGTCGGCGTTCCAGGCGTGGCTGTAGGCGCCGAGCAGGAGGTTCTTCTCCACGGGCAGGCCTGGGAAGACGTGCCGGCCTTCGGGAAGGGTGTGTACGACAAACGGTGGAACTGGATCTTGGAGTGACACCGAATGAGTGATGTTGTACGTGCGTCGGAGACCACGCCGTCGGCAGGACCTGAGCCGGAAGCTGTTGTCGGGGCTGCGGCCGTTGATGACCAGTTGGTCGGCAGGCTGGTTGAGCGGGCTCGAGCGGAGGGCCTCCAGGTCACCGGTGCCGGAGGCCTGTTGCAGTTGCTGACCAAGCGGGCGCTGGAGTCCGCCCTGGAGGGTGAGCTCACTGATCACCTCGGCTATGAGAAGCATGATGCGGCCGGGAAGAACGAGGGCAACTCCCGCAACGGGAAGAGGTCCAAGACCGTGCTGGCCGATGTCGGCCCGGTCGAGATAGCCGTGCTCCGGGACACCGACGGCAGCTTCGAGCCGCGCACCCCTGGGGTTCATGATCTACTGGAAGTTCGACGCCCAGCCGCTCTTCGGCGTCGCCGGCGACCAAGCCCGCTGCACCGAGTACCTGATGGGCAATCACACCATCGCCGAGCGCATGTACCGTCACGACGCCGGAGCCCTGATGTACGCACCCCTGCGCACCACGATCCACGAATCCCCCACAGGCGAGGCGATGTTCGCCATCGACCGCCCCAGCGACACGGTGAGCGCGCTCGGCCGGCCCGAGATCACCGAAGTGGGACGCGAGCTGGACCGCAAAGTCGGCGCACTCCTCACCCATCTCGGCCTCCCCGTACCCGACGAACTCACCTGACCTGCCGGCAAAAACCCCCTGGGCATCCCGACCGCCACGCTGGTGGCCGACCCCGGCTGCCCGCGCGAGGAGTCTGTCCAACGAACGGCACCTCTCTGATCGCCCCCGCTTGACACAGAGAGGTGCCGTTCCACTTACAGTCCCCCCACGCCAATGCCGGTACGGACACCGAGGCGGGCAGCCCGTTCCCGGCTCTGTTCGGCACCGCCGACCCCGGCCGGATCCACCTGTCAAGGCGACCCTTCCTTCCGCCTCTGGCCCGGCGGCGGAGCGCGGCTCAAGCCCCGCCGGAACGCCGACGCGCTAGGCACGGCGATGGACCCGGCATCTCCATGGGCGACCCGCACGCTGCAGTCACGGTTGCCGGAAATCCGGGCCCGCCTCGGCATGACTCCACAGGGAGAGCCGTACCTGCCACGTCCCAAGGACGGGTACTGCTTCCACCCGTCGATCCGTTCTCGTACGCGGCTGCCCGTTCGACGGCCAGGAGTACCCGTGGGCCGCGTCGGTGCAGCAGGACATGCTGTCCCGCATCATCGACGTCGTGCACACGCTCGCCGCCTGGCACACCGCTGGTGACGCACCGGACTGGGGCGCGGCCCGGGCCGCGGTGCTGCATGGCGGCCCCCGGCCCACTGCCGAACAGATCCGTCAGCGGGCCAGGGAAGCAGGCGCTGAGCTGCCTACCCCGTGGGCGCAGCCCAGTTGTGAGGAGCAAGGCCATCTGACAAGAGACTGGCCGCAGCAGCCTCGCTCCTGCGGTCACTCTCTGTGCCATGCCTGCCTGCGGTTCTAGAAACCGCCGGCCCCATAGATCTTCCTGGCGTGCGACGCGAAGGCTCGCGGCCCCAGCACGGGCATGATGATGCGCGGCACGAGGGGAGCGCTGGCCAGCATCAGCGTGACGACCGCCGGTTCGGCAAGAGAAGCCAGCATGCCGAACACGATGGGCAGCTTCCTCTTGGGAAGGCCGTTGATGGCATGGTCTCCTAGCGCGTGCCACTCGGCCGCGGTGATGTACCGGTCGACGATGGGCAGCACCTCCGCCTCCTCGACGGCCAAGTGCGCTGTCAGTTCCTCACCGAGCGCCCGCAGCGCCGCAGCGAGCTGGTCGCGGTCGGATGCGGCGGCATTCCTTCTCCACCGCACAAGACTGGAGGAGCATGTGGCGATCAGGCCGTCGATCTGAGTGTGCTGCTCTTCCATGAGCGCCAGCGTCGGGGCCACATCCTGCGTCGCCCGCGCTATGAGCTTCGGCCACAGCAGCTCGTCCTCGCCCTTGTGATGCAGGTGCAAGAACTCCTTGATCAACTCGATATGGTCTGCCACAACGGCGGCCCTGGCCGTGTCGCCAGAGGAGACGGCCAGGACGAGGCTGGGCATCTTGCCGTAGGCCCTGCGGAAGGCTTCATGGACGACGAGCATGTCGCGGATGTCGGCGCGGCCGTGGGCGTTGGTCATTGTTTTCCTTCGGGTGTCAGCAGCGTCTGATCGGCCTGCATCCCGGCCAAGGGAGGCGCCCAGGTCGACCGCAGCCGCATTCGGGATTTCAGGGGACTCCGGCGCTCGGCCTGAACGGAACTGCGATGGAGTTCAGCCCCCCTCTGAGCCAGAAGACAGGGCGCGAGTGCGCGCGAGGCCTGCACGCTTCTGGGATGTGGGGGCAGGCTCGCTGCGAACGATCGTCTCTACGCTCGTCCACCGCTCAGGCACCTGCCACCCGGCCACGCGAGTGGCAGGAAATGTGGAGAAGTTGGAGTAGGCGGCGGGCACGCCGGTCTTCCCCACCACGATGGCCAGTGGCCTTTCCCTCCACCGATCGTCGGCGACCCCGATGACGGCTGCTTCCGCGACCGCGGAGTACACCATGAGGTCCTTCTCCAGTTCGACGGAGGAGATCCACTCACCACCGGACTGGATCACATCCTTGACCTCGTCCGTGAGGGTGGGATAGCCATCCGGGCGCACCGGCCGGGGTCCCCGGTGCGCAGCCAGCCGTCCAAGCTGAACTCGTCCTCAAGGGCAGGTTGTCGGCGCGCCTGCGCCGCCAAAGCAGGAGCCCGCGATCCACGAGCGGCGCCTTGCCATCGTGGGCAAGTACTTCACCCTCGGTGCCAAGCAACCTGGCCTGCGCCAACGCCGGGAAACAGCCCTGCGTGATGCGGTAGGCCATTCCTACTCATGATCGAGTCCGGCCGGTGGAACTGCCAGAAAGCCGTCATGCCCACGCGTGGAACAGTCGCATCCCGCGACGCTTTTCGAGGTTCCTCATGAGCGGACGGAGGGCAGGCCGAACCGCCTACGACGAAAGCCCGCCGACTGCTCACATCCCGTGGCCGGGCGTCGAGCTCGCTCAGCAGGGCCGTCCCAATGCCGCGGGCCGCCCGAGCCGGCGCGGGCCGGCCATGCGCGATCATCTCCGCCAAAGCAGCGGGCTGCATCCCGCGAGCTGTTCCGCGTGATGGAGGATACGGCCCGCCGCGGTCAGTGCCCGCTCCTGGTCACGAAATGTCTGTCGAGCGGCTCAACGCGTCCCAGGTGACCATGTCGGACAGCAGGGCCTCGTGGTGCTCACGCATGGCGTCGACCGCATCACTGCCGAGTACGAGACGGAGGGGCGGGTTCTCGGCGTCGAGCACATCGAGAATGGCCGCCGCGGCCTTCGCAGGGTCACCCGGTTCATTGCCCTGCACTCCCGCGACCATCTGGCGGAGGCCACCCGAAGTCGCGGCGTAGGCCGGGTTCTCGGGAGCCAGGACCATGTTCTTGGTGATCTTGGTGCGGAACATGCCGGGCTCCACGATCAGTACCCGAATGCCCAGAGGCGCCAGCTCACTCGACAGCGACTCGCTGAGGGCCTCAACCGCGTGTTTCGACGCGTCGTAGCCGCCCAGCCCCGGGTAGGTCATCCGGCCGCCCTGGGAGCTCATCTGCACGATCGTCCCGCTGCCCTGCTCGCGCATCATGGGGACCACCGCCTTGGTGACCTCCGCCGTACCGAAGAAGTTGACCTCCATCAGCGATCGCAGCTGCTCCATCGAGGTTTCCTCGACGGAGCCGAGCATGGTGAACCCGGCGTTGTTCACCAGGACGTCGATGCGGCCGAACACGCCCTGCGTCGCCTTCACCGCGGCCTGGATGGATGCCGGATCCGTCACGTCGAGTGCCGCCGCGCTGACCCGGTCACCGCCGGCCTGCACGAGGTCGGCGAGCGCCTCCGGGCGGCGCGCGGTGACCATGACCCGGTCACCGGCGGCCAGCGCTGCCAGCGCGATCTCTCGGCCGAACCCGGTCGAGCAGCCCGTGATCAGCCAGACGCGGCCCTGCGTGTCGTTCGTCATTCGCATGCCTTTCAAAGGGGTGTTTACCGAGGTCAATCGTTGTCTCGGCACCCAGCGCCGTCCAACATCGGCTACCTGTGGCGGCCATAGGCTCTACCTGTGACCCCTGATCTCCGACAGTTGAGAACTTCGTAGCCGTCGCCGAGGAGTCACGCCACACGCGGGCAGCGAGCTGCTGATGATCAGCCGGCAGCTCCTGGCGCAGCAGATCACCTTGCTGGAGTGCATGGCCGGGTGTGAAGCACTTCGACCGTGCATCCGGGCACCAGGCTGAGCACTGTCGGCGTCCTGCCGGTTGACCGATCGCTCGACGGTGTTGCGTTTCTTGTAGCGGTCGTCGCCGATGCCGGGTGACCGTCTGCTGCGTGAGCCTTTGCGTAGGCGGGCGGCTTGCCTGTCGGTCTTCTCCTGGTTGGTGTGCCGGATGCCCCCGCGCCGCAGGTATGGGCGGCACGGGCCGTTGCTGCAGGTCTTGTCCGCCACGAACTGTCGGGTTTCTTGCGGTCTCTGCCCGGTCCGATTTTGGGGCCGGCCGCGTCGACGCCGTCGGACCCGTCCTGCCTGGGGCTTCGTGGCAACGCTGCCGCACGCATCATGCCCGCGATCTGCTCTCCCAGGTACCGAAATCGGCCCAGCCATGGGTGGCGACGCTGCTGCGGACGGTCTTCGAACAGCCCGATGCCGACGCCGTCCAAGCCCGGATGCGGCACGTACCGGACACGGAGGCAGAATTCCCCAAGGTCGCCGAGCACCTGGATTCCGCCCGCCACGACCTGCTGGCTTTCACTGCCTTCCCGCGTGAGACCTGGCGGCGGATCTGGTCGAACTGTGAGAATTGTCGGGCGTTGCCCGTGTCCTGGCCTGGCCCGTGGTCCAACTGGCACCCGTGCCTACGGATTGATCTGCCGACCGCGGCATGGGAGCGGTCGCCTTCCGATCCGGCCGGACTGCCGTGTCCCGATAGGGGCCTTGCCATCGACGGCGCCATCACCGCTCTGACAGGCAGTCCGCGTCGCCCGTGCGTCTTCGATGCGATCAAGGACTTCCATGCCCGTGACGGGCGTCCATACGAACATCGTGCCCACAATCATCGGGCCTGAGATCGTCTTGGGGGCGACAAGCACAAGGACATCCACGTGGCGGCCCTGATCACCCGCACCGGAGTCCTGCTCGAGCACAAGGCATTCCCAGCCGACTCGACCGGCCATCGCATGCTCACCACCTGGGCCCGCTCGCAAGGGCCGGTTCACAAGGCCGGAGTGGAGCTACAAGCTCGCCAAGGGTTCCGCGGTCAAAGCTCGCACGCAGGCCATCAATCAGCTCAAGGCCGTCCTCATCACGTCCCCGCCGATCTGCGGGAACAGCTGACGCCACTCAGCAACCCCAAACTCATCCAGGCATCCCCCAACCGGCAAAACCCAGCGCAGGCGCCTCAACCGCGGGGGGGCGACTGCCAAGCCAACGCCGCCCTCTACCGCATCATCCAAAGCCGCCTGCGCTGGGACAGCCGCACCCAGATCGGCGCCCTCCTGGCCGAATGGAACGACGAGTGGACAGAGGCCCGCCGCCGCGACCTCCTCGCCAAGGCCCAGCTCCACCCGATCGAGTCAGTCACCGAGTGGCCGTCAATACACCACTCCAACGGACGTGACCAACGCGGGCCAAGCTGGCTACAGGGAGGGCTCAGGTGGTCAGGTAGGTCCAGGTCTCTACGTGACGAAATCCCAGTGACTCATAAATGGGCCGGGACATGGGCGAGTTCTGTGTGAACGCGAGCTTGGCGCCGGCTTGGCGGGCATCGTGCAGGCGCGTCAGCACGAGGGCGCGGTAGTAGCCGTTACCGCGGTGCTGAGGAGGGACCGAGCCGTTGAACAGGCCGACCCGGTCTCCCATCAGAACGTTGAAGCCGGTTGCTACGGTCTCACCGTCCCGCTCAACAACGTAGCCAGCCATGCCAGGACCGTCGAGCATCGCAGGGGCTGCCATGACGGCTGCGACTTCGGCAGGCATTCCAAAACCCTGCACAAGTGCGTCGGCGTAGCCGCGCGGGTCCGGTCCGGAGAGCGTGCGGACCACGGCCCCTTCAGGCAGTTGCGGCGCAGGCAGGGCGATGTCCTCTTCGAGAGCAAGCAGGGGCAGCCGGATGGTGTTTGCCAGTCCGTACCTCGCCGCGAAGGCGGCTACCTCCGCAGACGGCTCGCCTCGCACCTGTACCGACCAGGGCAGCTGCCCGCCCGCCAGCTCTCCGGCAAGTTCCGCGGCTTCCACGAAGTCCGGTGCAGCTTCGAAGCTCAGTCCGTTCAGTGTCGGAATCGGCATGGCACTGACCAACAGCCTCGTCCCACTGGCCCCTTGGCGCATGTACGCCCCGGGAATCACCCCGACCAGCCTCTCGACCACCTCGAAGAATCCCTCAACAACCTGGTCTGAATGCATCCTATTCATTCCCGCACCCCAACAGTCTCAGCCATCTCTTCCGACCGCCATGCACCACACTTCAACGGTGTCCAAATATTCCCGGTCGAGGTCGCCGAAACAGGGCGCGTCGAATTTCATTCCTATGGAAGTCCGCCGGAAGGATTCGGCCGGATCGCCCGGACCTCCGACTTCTCACGACGACCACCGACGGGGCGCGGTCAGATATTGATCGTTTTGTGCTCAACGTATTCGCTGAGGCCCGCCGAGCCAAATTCTCGCCCGATGCCGCTGGCCTTGTATCCGCCGAAAGGGCCTTCAAAGCTCACCGGCGCGGCGTTCACCATGAAGAATCCGGTACGGATTCGGCGGGCGATGTCAACACCGTGGTCGGTGTCGGCCGTCCAAACACCGCCGCCGAGGCCGTAGGGCGAGTCGTTGGCGATCCTGATCGCGTCTTCCTCGTCCTCGTAAGGGATCACCACGAGAACGGGACCGAAGATCTCCTCCTGAGCGATCCGCATGTGGTTATCGACGTCGGCGAACAGGGTGGGCTTGACGTAGTTTCCGCCCTCCAGTCCTTCCGGCACATCCGCTCCGCCGGTGACCAGGCGGGCTCCCTCCGCGATACCCAGCTCGATGTACGACCGTACCCGCCGCTGCTGGTCCGCCCTGACCATTGGGCCAACGAAGGTGGTTGCGTCAGCGGGATCTCCCACCACGAGATTTTCCACTGTCACCTTGAGCGCCGCGACGACTTCCTCGTAACGGCTTCTCGGAGCGAGGACTCGGGTGTGCGCCTGGCAGTTTTCCGCATTGTTGGCGAACGAGGCGAACTTGATGCCGTCCGTGACGGCGGAGAGGTCCGCGTCCTCAAGGATGATCGTGGCCGACTTACCGCCCAGCTCCAAGCTGACCCGCTTGAGCTGTTCGCCCGCGATGGCTGCGATCCGCCGTCCGGCAGCCGTGGATCCGGTGAAGGAAATCTTGTCGATGTCAGGGTGGGCGACCAGATACTCGCTGGTCTCGCGGTCCGCGGGCATGATGCTGACCACGCCCTCGGGAAATCCCGCCTCTGCGATGATCTCTGCGAGCATGAACACGCTCAGGGAGTTCTCCGGTGAGGCTTTGAGGATGACCGTGTTGCCGGCCAGCAGGGCTGGGACGAGCTTGGTCAGTGCCGACTGATGGGGAGCGTTCCACGGGATCACGGCGGCGACCACCCCAATTGGCTCCCGGCGTACCAAGCCCTTGGCCGCACCGGACGGGTCGAGGGCTTCCTCCCAGCCGAAGGCCGCCGCGGCACGCAGGTAGGCGTCTGTCTGGCCTGCGAGCGCGGTCTGGAGGTAGCTGGTGAACCAGATAGGGGCGCCCCGCTCCGCGCTGATCAGTCTGGCGGCTTCGGCGGCTCGCGCCGCGTGGAGCTCGTTGAAGCGGGCGACCAGGTCCTGCCGCTCCTGGGGGGTGGTCAGCGGCCACGGCCCGTGGTCGAAGGCGTTCCGAGCGGCGGCCACTGCCTTGTCGACATCGGCCGAGGTGGCCTGCACGGCACGTCCGACCAAGGACTGGTCGTGCGGTGACCGGATGTCGAGCAGCTCGGCCGAGCTGGGCTTCACCCACTCGCCGCCAATGAAGAGTTTGTCATAGATGATCACGTTGGCACACTTTCCGAGCCTCAGGCTCAAAGCAGGTGGGGGGCTATCGATTTGAGGCGGGTAACCGCCTTGTCACCTGAAACGGTCAGGCGTCCTGAAGGTGGAGCATTTCCACGGGGCCGCGGGCCGAAAGCGCGGGACCACGGCCTGCCGCGCAGGGTTTGCGGGTCGATACCGGCTCGTGCCGCTGTGTGGAGGATTAGCACCCGGTCGCGCCTGACAGATTGACTGCCGGGTATGCCGGCGGTGCTGCCATGAGCGGGTGGGAGTTGTCGTCTCAGGGACGCTGCGCGGGCCAGGCCCCGGGGTCAGGCGTGTGAGGTCCGGCTGTCGACCCAGTCGATGATCAGTGCGCGATCGTCGAATTGCCAGGTGCCTTCGACGCGGACGAATACGTCGAAGTATCGGATTGCCATAACCATGAGTGTGCGTTCGCCCTCTTGCTCCGAGAGGTGATGTGCGAGGCAGTAGGTTTCGCCGGTGGCACGATCGCCGTCCACGGCGATCGTGCTTTGACCGTTGAGGTGGGTCGTCGCAGTGTGGTTTTTCAGGCTTTCAAAGGCGTTCTGGAGTTCGGTGCGTCCGTTCAGCTCCACGTCCGGCGAAGTCGTCGCGGGGTCGCCGGAGTAGGTCGCGAGATGGGCGTTCTTCGTGAACAGTGCAGCTTGCCGTGCGGGTTCGCGTCGGTCGGCGTGGTGGGAGTAGGCGTCGACGAGTTCGCGGATCGCGATCCGGTCGCTGAGTTCTTGAGGAGTGCGAGTAATCATGGTGCGACTTTCTTGAGTAGCGGTTGACAGGCAGAAGCGTGTGGCGCTTCCTGAGGCTCGGTTCGACGCGGGGTGCAGCGCTGCTCACGCGGCAGGGCACCTGGTGGCCGGCGTTCCACGCTCGATACGCCGTTGCTGCCGTTGCGGCACGGGCACCAGGGGCCGCACAGCGCACCGGACGTGATCCAACGAGCTGCGGCGTGGCCGTGGTCACAAGGGACCGGCGAGGTGGCTGAGCAGGCCCGGCAATCGGAGAGTGACGTGGCGGCCCCGGTCACGACCGGAATGTCGAGCGGCTGAGGGGCTCCCAGGTTGCGATGCCGGTTGTCGAACACGGACAGTGTTGTCGTGACCGCGACAAGGTGGAGAGCGGGTCCCTTACGTTCGGCATCACTGTGCTGACACCATCACCGCCGGTGTGCGCAAAATCGGCAAGCCTTTCCGACAGCGTGCAGTGACCATCCCCCAGTCGCCGGGAGGCCGGTGTTGCCAGGGCATCTCCCGGCCGATTCCCACCAAGCAGCCCGTGATCGACCAGCCGCTTTCCTGTGTGCCGCGTGTCATTCCTGTGTCCTTCAATCCGGCATTCACCGAGGTCAATGGTTGTCTCGGGGCCTCGTGGCCGTCCAACACCGATTACCTGTCGCGGTTGTAAGCTCTTCCTGTGACACCTGATCTTCGGCAGCTGAGATACTTCGTCGCCGTCGCCGAGGAGTCCAGCTACACGCGTGCCGCCGACCGCCTCATGATCAGCCAGCAGTCCCTTTCCCAGCAGATAAGCCTGCTCGAGCGGATGCTGGGCGTGAGGCTCTTCGACCGCGGCACCCGGGGCACCAGCCTGACCCCGGTCGGAGCCCTCTTCCTTCCTGAAGCCCGCGCGGTACTGGACCGGGCCGACGAAGCCATCGACGTCGTGGCACGGGCAGCGCGCGGCGAGATCGGCACCCTGCGCCTCGCCTTCCTCGCCACCACGACGAACCACCTGCTCCCGCCGGTGGTCCGGGCCGTACGACAACGCCTGCCGAGTCTGACGCTGTCGACCGAGGAGACCACGATCGCACCTCTGGTCGACGGCCTGCTCAAGGGACGCTACGACGTCGCATTCACCCGGCCTCCGCTGGTGGACGGCCTGAAGACGAGGACGCTGGTGGTCGAGCCGGTGTGCGCGGTCCTGCCCGAGGACCATCCGCTCGCGGGGCGCACGGAACTCGCCTTGGGGGAACTGGCGGACGAACGCTGGGTGCTGACACCACGCAGCTCGTGGGAACCCTGGCACCAGGCATTCGACAGCTCCTTCCGTACGGCCGGCTTCACCCCCGACGTCGTTCATCGGGACGCGAGCGTGCAAGGGCTGCTCGGCCTCGTGGCGGCCGGCGTCGGGGTGACGCGCCTGGCCCGGTCAGCAAGCAGTCTTCGCCGCACCGGTGTGGTGTTCGTACCGCTGACCGGAGAGTTCGCCCCCACTGAGATGGTCTGGTCGCCCGGAAACACGTCACCCGCATTGAGCGGGCTACTGCGCGTGGTCACGGAGATGGCCGCTTCCACCGACCTCACCGAGTCCGGCTGACTGGCGCAGTGCCGGGGGCTGACGTGGGTTCCACGTCCGGCGATGCTCTCGTACACCAGGAGTCTGCACCCGGCGATGCAGACGGAGCCTGATGCTCTCCGGCACGGGGACGAAGCGGGGCTGTCGGCGGCCTGTCCCGGGGTGACGATGATCGATGCTGGCCAAGGCCCCTGTCCGCCGGTCCAGAACCGCCGGATCACGCCCTCGGACTGCTGCCGCGGCCACACGGGGCGGGCACGGACCGTACGCGCCGGTCGGCAGGTACGACCGATGAGCCCGTTCCTCACAGGCCAGGCACTCGCGGCACGCAAGAAGATCTACCGCCCGGACCCGCCGCGAAGGCGTAGTCCGCAGACCGATCACGACTCGATGCGCGTCCTGGTCGTCGGCGGGACGCTCGGCGTCGACAAGACGGCCGCTGGGTGTACGAATGGCGGTCACCTCTTCAATCCCGGTGACCACGACGGGCGTTGCCGGATCGTCGTACACCGTCCCCAGGTGCTCCCTGGCGTGAACGCCGTCTCGAGGTACCAGGTGGCTTCCGGGCCGGCCGCAGAGCCAGGCAGCCAGACCGCAGGTCAGCGCGGGCCGGCCTGGGGAATCAAGCCGAACGACTTTGAGATCACCTGCGCAAAGAGCCCACCCACCCGCCGGCTACACCGAACGCGCCGACGGCCGGATGCGCCGCACACAAGGGGCCCATGTGACGTCAGGGGTCAGTGCTCACGGTCGCATGAAGGCGCGGGAAGGGTGTGCCGCAACGGGACGCATCCGCTGCGACCTGCGGAAACCCGAGGCATCACCGTCCGGTGAAGCACTTTTCGATCAAGGAAATACCTTTGACAATCGTTAAGTTTGCAAGCGTTGCTTGCGTCAAAGTTAAAGGCCGGGTACCTTTCCGGTGTGGGTCGGAGCCGGCGGTGATCGGCTGGCCCCCTTGCCTGATCGCATGCCCGTTGTGGCAGCCGGGCTGTATGCGCCGCTGTGCAGGCGCCCTCACATCGATGAACACATGACGCAGCGAGTGCTGCCCTTTCGCCGTTCAGGAATCACCATCTGAAGGACGCCCCCATGGACTTGAAGCTCGAAATGGTCGTGCTCCCCGTCTCCGACATCGATCGGGCCAAGGCCTTCTACGAAGAGGCCGGCTTCCGTCTCGACGTCGATTGCACGGCCGGCGACGACTTCCGGGGTGGTGCACTTCACCCCGCCCGGCTCCGAGTGCTCGATCATCTTCGGCGAGGGGATGACCGGCATCCCCGCGGGCGCGTTCCAGGGCCTGTATCTCATCGTGTCCGACATCGACGAGGCCCGCGCAGAGCTACGGGCCGCGGTATCGCCGTCAGTGAGATCTTCCACGACGAGGGTGGTCTCCTCCACCACGGCCACCAGGGCGGCGGGTGCGTCCACGACGGTGAGGGCCAGCGGCGTATCACCGGCCCGCACCCCGAGCGCGCCTCCTACGGTTCCTACCTGGCCTTCAGCGACCCGGACGGCAACGGCTGGGTACTCCAGGAAGTGAGCAAGCGGCTCCCCGGCCGCTGAGCTCGCCCCAGCCCGGCCCCCCACCCGGTGCCGGACCGGGCTGTGCGGCCGCCGGTCCGGCACCGGGTGGGGG
>NZ_JARAVO010000127.1:0-25766 GCF_033792805.1 Streptomyces sp. PA03-1a | reverse complement strand
GGCGCGGGGGTCAGCGGCGGCAGCGTTCCAGGCCTTCGGGGCTGTAGCAGGGGAGGTGGCCGTGGGACTTGACGACGTCCTGGCCGGCGCCGCGGATCATGTAGGTGAGGAAGCTCGCGGCGAGCGAGCCCGTGGCGGGGCGGTCGTAGGTGTAGGCGTACTCGATCTCCGTGAAGGGGTAGCTGCTGTCGCCTATGGCGGCCGGGGTGGGGGTGCGGCCGTTGATGCTCAGGGTGTGCAGGCCCTGGGAGGCCGTGGCGGCGCGCAGTTCGCCGTAGCCGATGGCGCCGGGGAGGCGGGCGACGGTCTTGAGGACCTGTTCCGTGCTGTCCAGCTCGCAGCGGATGGCCTTGTCGTCGGGGGAGTTGCGGGTGCGGCAGTCGCGCGAGGTGAAGGCGGGCTCGCCGTGGCCGCCGAGGATGTGGCGGCGGAACAGGTCGCGGGTGCCGGAGTCCGCGTTGCGGCTGACGAGGAGGACGGTCAGGTCGGGGCCGCCCAGTTGCCTCCAGTTGACGACGGACCCGCTGTATATGCGCCGTATCTGCTCGACGGTCAGGTCCCGGACCGGGACGTCGTCGTTGACGACCAGCGCGAAGGCGGAGACGGCGACGCGGTTCTCCTCCAGGCGCGGCTCGCCGTCCGGCTTGGGGCCGTCGGAGAGGGCGACGACGCCGGAGGCCCGGGTGTCGGCGAGTTCGCGGACGCCCTCGTTGCTGCCGTGCGCGTCGACCGTGATCCTCGCGTCGGGGCAGTCCCCGGCGTAGCGGCGGGCGAGTTCGTCCACGACCGGGGCGAAGGCGGTGGAGCCGGTGACGGTGAGCCGTCCGGCGGCGCAGCCGATGGGCGGCGGCGGGTCCTCGCGGACGACGATGATGCCGGCCAGGACGGTCACGCAGAGGGTGAGCAGGATGGTGATCCACCGGGCGGCCCGGCTGAACAGCGGCGGCTTGGCGTCCACCGGCATGGCCTTGTTGGGGACCACCACGCCGTCGCGGACGCCGCCGGTGACCCGGACGCCGCCGCCGACGTGGCCGCCGGTGAGCAGCACGAGCAGCTTGAAGTGCTGGCCCCGGTTGAGGGGGACCCGGGGCAGGTGGATCACGTTGCCCTGGTGCCGTACGCCGCCGGTGTCCCCCGCGGGGGCGAAGTGGTCCATCAGCAGCCCGGCATCGGCCTCGGTGACGGCCACGCCGCGTACCGTGCGGCCGGCGAAGACGACGGTGAGCGCCCGGTCCGGGTCGCGGTTGGTGTAGTCGGTGTCGGTGACGGCCTCGCCGCCGTCGTTCTCGACCCGGATCAGGACCAGCGTGGCGTCCGACATGTCGGGGAGGTCGTTGAAGAGCCCGAGCCGTACGCTGCGGCCGCCGCCCCCGCCGTCGGGGTCGTCGCTGCCGATGGGGGTGTCCATCTGGACGCGGTAGCCGATGCGCCGCCGGCGCGGGACGCGGCGCTCGTACCAGACCACGCCGACGGAGACCACCAGACCGAGCAGCGCGGTCAGCACCGCCACCACGTTGTCGGCGCTCAGCCAGTCTCCCACCTCTCGCCCCGCTCCCCGGTGATCTCTCCTGCAGTGCGGTCACCGTACGGCGCCGCCGGGGCCCCGGCGGCGCCTTCCCCGTCCCGCCGTCGGATGTTCGCCGGGCGTTTCCCGGTCAGGCGCGGCGGACCCGGCGGACGCTCCAGTCGAAGCCTCCGCGGCACACCACGGCGCCCGTCGCGTCCCTGATCTCCGCGACCGTCGCCAGCCGTGCCCGGTCGCCGTCCCCGGACAGCACGCCCCGCAGCGTGTGCCGCGCGGACTCGTCCAGCGCGCAGGAGGCCACCAGCCGGCCGCGTGCCGGAGCGAGGAACTCCACCGTCGCCGCGGCCCCGAGCGGCACCACGCCGTCGAACTCCCCCGGGCCCTCGACCGCGGCGATCACCGCGGCCAGACCCGCCGCGTCGAGCAGGGCGATCAGCCCGCTGGAGTGCAGGCTGCCGATCACGTTGGTCAGCCCGTGCGGGGTGTCCAGCGCCACCTCGGCGGCGGAGTCCTCGGCCCGCAGCACCTGGATCCCCGCGGTCCGATGGGCCGGTACCGGTTCCAGCAGGGAACGTGCCAGCGCGGTGGCGTCCATGCGCCCAGGCTCGCGCTCCCGGCCGACGTCCGCGTTACGGGGGGCCGTCGCCCCGCCCAAGACCGGGGGGAGACATGCCCGCGCCGCCCCGGGCACTTTCCGTTGCACAGGCGAAAGATTGCACCGTACCAACAACCACCGCCCGCGCTCAGGGAAATCGCGCAGGAGTACCACCGCGCCGCGACGGGCCCTACCGTCCGGAAGCGCGTACGGATCCCGACCCACCCAGGAGGCGCGATGAAGGCCAACCGGTTCACGGCGGGGACCGCCCTGGTCGCCGGAGCGCTGGTGTGCACGATCGCCGCGCTCGTGTACCCGGCGATGTCCGGGGCGAACGTCGCGGCGTCCTCCCCCGAGGCGCAGGCGGTGACCACCCCGTACGGGCCGCTGACCCCCCTCGACCGGGAATTCGTCGTCAAGGTGCGGCTCGCCGGGCTGTGGGAGTTCCCCGCCGGGCAGATGGCGGAGCAGAAGGGCACCACCCAGGCGGTCAAGACCGCCGGGCGGCACCTCATCGACGGGCACACGGCACTGGACAGCGCCGACCGCACGGTGGCCGCGCAGCTCGGCATACCGCTGCCCAACCAGCCCACGCCGCAGCAGATGGGCTTCCTCGGCACCCTGTCCTCCGCCTCCGGGGGCGACTTCGACAGCAAGCTCGCCAACATCCTGCGGCTGACCCACGGCCAGATCTTCAACACGATCGCCAAGGTCCGCTCCACGACCATGAACAGCCTCGTACGGCAGCTGGCCGACCAGGCCAACGACACCGTGCTGGACCACATCACCGTCATGGAGCGGACCGGGCTGGTGGACTTCCCGACGATCGTCGCGCAGACCACCGCCAGTCCGACCACGGACCCCAAGGACCTGATCGCGCCGACACCCGTCCCGGGCGAGCCGACGCTCATCGTCAACCCCTCGGCCGCGCCGCCCCCGGCCTCGGCGGCGCCGACCGTCGGGTGACGCCCGCGGCGCCCTACTCCCCGCCCTCCAGGTCGCCCTCGGTCTCCAGGAAGGCCTGCCGCAACTGCTCGACGACCTCCGGGTCCGGCTCGGCCCACATGCCGCGCGACTCCGCCTCCAGCAGCCGCTCCGCCATGCCGTGCAGCGCCCAGGGGTTGGCCTCCTGGAGGAAGGCGCGGTTCTCCGGGTCCAGGACGTAGGTGCGGGCGAGCTTGTCGTACATCCAGTCGGCGACGACACCGGTCGTGGCGTCGTAGCCGAAGAGGTAGTCGACGGTGGCGGCCAGTTCGAAGGCGCCCTTGTAGCCGTGCCGCCGCATCGCCTCGATCCAGCGGGGGTTGACGACCCGGGCGCGGAAGACCCGGGAGGTCTCCTCGGCCAGGGAGCGGGTGCGCACCGTCTCCGGGCGGGTGGAGTCGCCGATGTACGCCTCGGGGGAACGGCCGGTCAGCGCGCGGACGGTGGCGACCATGCCGCCGTGGTACTGGTAGTAGTCGTCGGAGTCGGCGATGTCGTGCTCGCGGGTGTCGGTGTTCTTCGCGGCCACCGCGATCCGCCGGTAGGCGGTCTCCATCTCCTCGCGGGCCGGGCGCCCGTCGAGGCCGCGCCCGTAGGCGTAGCCGCCCCAGACCGTGTAGACCTCGGCGAGGTCGGCGTCGCTGCGCCAGTCGCGGCTGTCGATCAGCTGCAGCAGACCCGCCCCGTACGTCCCCGGCCGGGAGCCGAAGATGCGGGTGGTGGCGCGCCGTTCGTCGCCGTGCGCGGCGAGGTCGGCGCGGGTGTGGGCGCGCACGAAGTTGACCTCGTCCGGCTCGTCCAGGCCCGCGGCCAGCCGTACCGCGTCGTCCAGCAGGCCCACGACGTGCGGGAACGCGTCCCGGAAGAAGCCGCTGATGCGCAGGGTGACGTCGACGCGCGGGCGGCCCAGCTCCTGCGCGGGAACGGCCTCGACGCCGGTGACCCGGCGGGACGCGTCGTCCCACACCGGCCGCACGCCGAGCAGCGCCAGCGCCTCGGCGACGTCGTCGCCCGCGGTGCGCATCGCGCTGGTGCCCCACAGCGACAGGCCCACCGACTCCGGCCAGGTGCCGCCGTTGTCCTCGCGGTAGCGGGCGAGGAGGGAGTCCGCGAGGGCCTGGCCGGTCTCCCAGGCGAGCCTGCTGGGCACGGCCTTGGGGTCGACGGAGTAGAAGTTGCGGCCGGTCGGCAGCACGTTGACCAGGCCGCGCAGCGGCGAGCCGGACGGGCCGGCGGGCACGAAACCGCCGTTCAGGGCGTGCACGACGGCATCGGTCTCGTCCGTCGTACGGGCCAGCCGCGGCACGACCTGCCGGGCGGCGAACTCCAGCACGCGGGCCACGTCCTCTGGCAGGCCCTTGGCGGTCTCGGCGACGGCTTCCGGCGCCCAGTCCGCGTCCTCCATGGCCTGCACCAGCGCGCGGGCCTGCTCCTCGGCCGCGTCCGCGGTCACGCGGGTGGCCGCGGACTCGTCGAGGCCCAGGGCCTCGCGCAGCCCCGGCAGCGCGGTGGTGCCACCCCAGATCTGCCGGGCACGCAGGATCGCCAGCACCAGGTTGACACGCGCGGCGGCGGTGGGGGCCTGGCCCAGCACGTGCAGGCCGTCGCGGATCTGGGCGTCCTTGATCTCGCAGAGCCAGCCGTCGACGTGCAGCAGGAAGTCGTCGAACTCCGCGTCGTGCGGCCGGTCCTCCAGGCCCAGGTCGTGGTCGAGCTTCGCGGCCTGGATCAGCGTCCAGATCTGGGCGCGCACGGCGGGCAGCTTGGCCGGGTCCATGGAGGCGATCGCGGCGTGCTCGTCGAGCAGTTGCTCCAGGCGCGCGATGTCGCCGTAGGAGTCCGCGCGGGCCATCGGCGGGACCAGGTGGTCGACGAGGGTGGCGTGGGCGCGGCGCTTGGCCTGGGTGCCCTCGCCGGGGTCGTTGACGAGGAACGGGTAGATCAGCGGGAGGTCGCCGAGGGCGGCGTCGGGGCCGCAGGCGGCGGACAGGGCCGCGTTCTTGCCGGGCAGCCACTCCAGGTTGCCGTGCTTGCCCAGGTGGATCATCGCGTCGGCGCCGAAGCCGCCGTCGGCCTGCGCGGTGGCGATCCAGCGGTACGCGGCGAGGTAGTGGTGGGAGGGCGGCAGGTCCGGGTCGTGGTAGATGGCGATCGGGTTCTCGCCGAAGCCGCGCGGCGGCTGGATGAGGATCAGCAGGTTGCCGCGGCGCAGCGCGGCCAGCACGATGTCGCCCTCGGGATCGGCGCTGGTGTCGACGAACATCGAGCCGGGCGGCGGGCCCCAGTGCTCCGTCACCGCGTCCCGCAGCTCCTGCGGCAGCGCGGCGAACCAGCGGCGGTAGTCGGCGGCCGGAATGCGCACCGGGTTGGCGGCCAGCTGCTCCTCGGTCAGCCACTCCTGGTCGTGGCCGCCCGCGTCGATCAGGGCCCGGATCAGCTCGTCGCCGTCACCGGAGACCAGGCCCGGGATCTCGTGCCCGGGCCCGAAGTCCCAGCCCTCCGCGCGCAGCCGGCGCAGCAGCGCGACCGCGCTGGCGGGGGTGTCGAGGCCCACCGCGTTGCCGATCCGGGAGTGCTTGGTCGGGTACGCGGACAGCACGAGCGCCAGACGGCGCTCCGCGACCGGGATGTGCCGCAGCCGCGCGTGGCGGACGGCGATGCCCGCGACGCGGGCGGCGCGCTCGGCGTCGGCGGCGTAGATGGGCAGGCCGTCCTCGTCGACCTCCTTGAAGGAGAACGGGACGGTGATCAGCCGGCCGTCGAACTCGGGGACGGCGACCTGCGTCGCGGCGTCCATCGGGGACAGGCCCTCGTCGCTGCCCTCCCACGTCCCACGGGAGGAGGTCAGGCAGAGCGCCTGCAGCACCGGCACGTCCAGCGAGGCGAGCGCCCCCGCGTCCCAGGCCTCCTCGTCGCCGCCCGCCGAGGCGTCGGCCGGGCGGGTGCCGCCGGCCGCCAGCACGGTGGTGACGACGGCGTCCACACCGCGCAGGGCGTCGAGCAGCTCGGGTTCGGGCGCGCGCAACGAGGCCACGTACAGCGGGAGCGCCCGGGCGCCGGCCTGCTCGATCGCGGTGCACAGGACCTCCACGAACGCGGTGTTGCCGCTCATGTGGTGGGCCCGGTAGTAGAGGACGGCGACCAGCGGGCCGTCGGTGACGGTCGCGGCGCGCTCCAGCCTGCCCCAGGAGGAGGCGGAGGCGGGGGGTTCGAAGCCGTGCCCGGTGAGCAGCACCGTGTCGGACAGGAAGCGGGCCAGCTGCTCCAGGTTGGCCGGGCCGCCGTGCGCGAGGTACGCGTGGGCCTCGGCCGCGATGCCGACGGGCACGGTGGACAGCTCCATCAGCGGTGCGTCCGGGGCCTGTTCACCGGTGAGCACGACCACCGGCCGGGGCCCAGCGAGCAGCGCGTCCAGGCCCTCCTCCCAGGCGCGGCGTCCGCCGAGGAGCCGTACGACGACCAGGTCGGCGCCGTCGAGGAGGCCGGGCAGGTCCTCCGGCCCCAGCCGGGCGGGGTTGGCGAAGCGGAACGGGACGGCACCGCCGGCGGCGTTCGCGGCGCGGGCGCTGAGCAGGTCGGTGTCGGAGGTCGACAGCAGCAGGATCACGTCAGGCGTGCCTTCCTCGGGGTCCGCGCCCCGGGCCGGTGGAGGACGGCGGGAGTTCCTGGCTCCCGAGGCCCGGCGCTCGTGCGCCGGCCCCCGGTGACAGTGGCGGGACCGCACCGGAATCGCACCGGTTTCCTCCGCTGATGCCGTCGATGGCGTGGGCGCGGCTGGGTGACCTGCCCGCGCAGCATAGTAAGCGCTGGGCCGCTCGCACGGGCCCCGCGGCCCGTAGGTCCCCGAGTACCCCGCGGGTATGCTCGCGGCCATGCCGTCGCCCTCCGATCCCCCCGTGAGCGGCGCCTTCGCCGCAGCGACGGCGGGGCGCGGACGCGACGACGCCTGCCCCGGCGCACTGCGGCTGCACGCCGCCGACGACGGTGCGCTGGCCCGGATCCGCATCCCCGGCGGGCTGCTGACGGTACGTCAGTCCGAGGCCCTGGCGGCCGCCGCGGACCGCCTCGGCGACGGCCGCATCGACCTCACCTCCCGCGGGAACCTGCAGGTGCGCGGGCTGCGCGATCCCGGCGCGGGGACGGAATTGGCGGCGCTGCTCGGCGCGGTGGGACTGCTGCCCTCGTGGGCCCACGAACGGGCCCGCAACGTCGTCGCCTCGCCGCTCGCCGGGCTCGACGGCCGCGGCCACGGCGACCTGCGGGGCTGGATACGCGAGTTGGACGCCCTGCTGTGCGCCTCACCGGCCGCCGCGGGACTCTCCGGCCGCTTCCTGTTCGCCCTCGACGACGGCCGCGGTGACACCGCAGCGCTCGGCGCCGATGTGACATTGATCGCGCGGTCCGGCACCGCCACGGCCGAACTCCGCATCGCCGGGCGGCCCGTCGCGGAGGTACCGGCCGACGACGCGCCGCGCTGGGCGGTACGCACCGCGGAGACCTTCCTCACCCTCGCCGCCGAACGCGGCGCCCGTGCCTGGCGCGTCACCGACATCGACCCGGACGGCACCGCCCTCGCCGTGCTGCTGCACGCGGCGGGCGCCCCTCCCGCAGGCCCCTCGGACGCCACCGCGGGCGGCCCTCCCCGGCTCGGTCCCGTCCCGCACCCGGGCGGAACCACCTGCGCGCTGTCCGTGGGCGTACGCCTGGGCCGCCTCACCACCGGGGCCTGGCGGCTCCTCGCGGAGACGGCACGTTCCGGCGAAGGCGAGCTGCGGATCACGCCCTGGCGCGGCGCCGTCCTGCCGGGACTCCCGGCTGACGCGGCCCCCGAGGCGCTGGAACGCCTGGCCGCCGCCGGGTTCCTGACGGGCGAGGACTCCCCGTGGCGCGGGGTGACCGCCTGCGCCGGGCGGCCCGGGTGCGCCAAGTCGCTGGCGGACGTACGCGCCGACGCCGGGGCCGCGCTGCGCGACGCCGCCCCCGAACCGGGGCACCGCCTGCTGCCCGTGCACTTCTCCGGCTGTGAACGCCGCTGCGGCCACCCGGACGGCTCGTGGGTCGACGCGGTCGCCGGCGCCGACGGCCGCTACCGCGTCGCCGTGGCCGGCGCCGCCTCCGCCGAACCCGCCGACGTCACCGCGGACCTGCCCGCCGCCCTGCACACCGCCCGCCGCGCCAGCACCAGCACCCCACCACCCCCGAGGACGACGTGACCGCGTACGAGAAGGACGGACCGGAGATCTACCGTCAGTCCTTTGCCATCATCCGCGCCGAGGCGGAACTCGACGGCCTGCCACCGGACGTGGCGCAGGTCGCCGTCCGCATGATCCACGCCTGCGGCATGACCGACCTCGTACGGGACCTGGCCTACAGCCCCTCGGTGGTCGCGGACGCGCGCGCCGCGCTGCGCGCCGGGGCACCGATCCTCTGCGACGTGCAGATGGTCGCCAGCGGCGTGACCCGCAAGCGGCTGCCCGCGGACAACGAGGTGGTCTGCACCCTCTCCGACCCCGCCGTCCCGGCGCTCGCCGCCGAACTCGGCACCACGCGCAGCGCCGCCGCGATGGAACTGTGGCGGGACCGGCTGGAGGGCGCCGTCGTCGCCGTCGGCAACGCCCCGACCTCCCTGTTCCGCCTGCTGGAGATGATCGAGGCGGGCGCCCCGCGCCCCGCGGCGGTCATCGGCGTGCCCGTCGGTTTCGTCGGCGCCGCCGAGTCCAAGGACGCCCTGGCCGCGCACCCCTCGCGCCTGGAGCACCTGGTGGTGCGGGGCCGGCGCGGCGGCAGCGCCCTGGCGGCGGCCGCCCTCAACGCCATTGCGACCGAAAGCGAAATCCTATGACCACCGGCCGTCTCTACGGAGTGGGCCTCGGCCCCGGCGACCCCTCCCTGATGACCGTGCGGGCCGTGGAGGTCATCCGCTCCGCCGACGTCATCGCGTACCACTGCGCCCGGCACGGCCGCAGCATCGCCCGCTCCATCGCCGCGGCGCACATCCGCCCCGAGCAGATCGAGGAGCGGCTGATGTACCCCATCACGACGGAGACCACCGACCACCCCGGCGGCTACCGCGGCGCGCTGGACGACTTCTACGCCGAGTCGGCCGAGCTGCTCGCCGCGCACCTGGACGCCGGGCGCACCGTCGCCGTGCTCGCGGAGGGCGACCCGCTCTTCTACGGCTCGTACATGCACATGCACAAGCGGCTCGCCGACCGCTACCCGGCCGAGGTGATCCCCGGCGTCACCTCCGTCAGCGCCGCCGCCGCACGCATCGGGCGGCCCCTGGTGGAGGGCGAGGAGGTCCTGACGATCCTGCCCGGCACGCTGCCGGAGGAGGAGCTGGCGGCCCGGCTGGCGACCGCCGACGCGGCGGCCGTGATGAAGCTCGGCCGCACGTTCCCCGCCGTGCGCCGGGCCCTGGGGACCGCCGGGCGGCTGGCGGACGCGCACTACGTCGAGCGGGCCACGATGGACGCCGAGCGCCTGGAGATGCTGGCCGACGTCGACCCGGAGTCGGTGCCCTACTTCGCCGTCGCCGTGCTGCCCAGCCGCGTCGACGAACGGCCCGCCCCCGACCCGTCCCCGGCGGACGGCGAGGTCGTGGTCGTCGGCCTCGGCCCTGCCGGGCCGATGTGGCTGACGCCGGAGGCGAGGGCCGCGCTCGCCGGGGCGGACGAACTCGTCGGCTACACCACCTACATGGACCGCGTCCCGGTCCGCCCCGGGCAGTCCCGGCACGCCTCCGACAACCGCGTCGAGGCCGAACGCGCCGAGTTCGCCCTCGACCTCGCCCGGCGCGGGCGGAGGGTCGCCGTGGTGTCCTCGGGCGACCCGGGCGTCTTCGCCATGGCCACGGCGGTGCTGGAGGCCGCCTCCGCCGAGCCCTACCTCGGCGTCCGCGTACGGGTCGTGCCGGGCATCACCGCCGCCCAGTCGGCGGCGGCGCTCGCGGGCGCGCCCCTCGGTCACGACTACGCGGTCGTGTCGCTGTCGGACCGGCTCAAGCCCTGGACGGTCGTCGAGGAGCGGCTGCGCGCCGCCACGGCCGCCGACCTCGTGCTCGCCCTGTACAACCCGGCCTCCCACAGCCGCAGGACGCAACTGGAGACCGCGCTGAAGGTGCTCCGCGAGGGCCGTGTGCCGGGGACGCCCGTGGTCGTCGCCCGGGACGTCGGTGGACCCGAGCAGGCCGTACGGGTCACGACGCTGGAGGACCTGGACCCGGCGACCGTCGACATGCGGTGCGTGCTGCTCGTCGGCTCGTCGCAGACGAGGGCGGTGCGGCGCGGCGACGGCACCACGGTGGTGTGGACGCCGCGGCGCTACCCGGCCTGACGCCCGGGACCCCGTTCAGGCCGTGCGCGCGCGGAGCCACTCCAGCGCGCCCGGCACGTCCGGGACGACGGGGACGCCCGCCGGGACCGGCGGGCGCTCCACGACGACCACGGGCAGGCCCAGTTCGCGGGCGGCCGCGAGCTTGGGCGCGGTGGCGGTGCCGCCGCTGTCCTTGGTGACCAGCACGTCGACGCGGTGCCGGCGCATCAGCTCCAGCTCCCCGTCCAGGGTGAACGGGCCGCGGTCCAGCAGCACCTCCATCCGCGGCGGGTGCGGCGGCTCCGGGGCGTCCACCGAACGCACCAGGAACCACAGGTCCGTGACCCCCGCGAAGGCCGCCAGCCCCGTACGGCCCGTGGTGAGGAAGACCCGCCGGCCGAGCTCCGGCAGCACCCGGGCCGCCTCCGCCAGTGAGGCCACCGGGTGCCGGCGGTCGCCGGGACCGGCGACCCACCCGGGGCGCCGCAGCGCGAGCAGGGGAACATGGGTGGCCGAGGCCGCCTCGGCGGCGTTGAAGGACATCGTCCCGGCGAAAGGATGGGTGGCGTCGATGACCACGTCGACCGCGTGCGCGCGCAGCCACGCCGCGAGCCCCGCCGGGCCGCCGAAGCCGCCGGTGCGCACCTCGCCCGGCGGCAGCCGCGGCCGCTCCACCCGCCCCGCGAGCGAGCTGGTGACCCGCCACGCCGCCGGTTCGGCGGCCAGCGCCTCCGCGAGGCGGCGTCCCTCCGTGGTGCCGCCCAGGACGAGGACGTGCTGCTGTCTGCCGGTCACCCCCGCACCCTACGGTGCGCCGTGAGCGGCGGCCGGAGCGCCCAGCTGGAGCGGACCGGGCTGCGGCACGGCTGGACCACCGGCGCCTGCGCGACGGCGGCCGCCACGGCCGCGTACACCGCCCTGCTGGACGGCGAGTTCCCCGACCCGGTGACGATCACCCTGCCGAAGGGGCAGCGCCCCGCCTTCGCCCTGGCGGTGGAGGAGCGCGGCCCCGGCTGGGCCACCGCGGGCGTCGTCAAGGACGCCGGGGACGACCCCGACGTCACCCACGGCGCGCTCGTCCGGGCCACCGTGCGCCACGGCGCCCCCGGCAGCGGGGTCGTCTTCCGTGCCGGCCCCGGCGTCGGCACCGTCACCCGGCCCGGGCTCCCGCTCGCCGTCGGCGAGCCCGCCGTCAACCCCGTCCCGCGCACGATGATGCGCGACCACCTCGCCGAGGTCGCGGCCCGCCACGGCGCCGCCTGTGACGCCGAGATCACCGTCTCCATCGACGACGGCGAGGAGCTGGCGCGCAGCACGTGGAACCCACGGCTCGGCATCCTCGGCGGGCTGTCGGTGCTCGGCACCACGGGCATCGTCGTGCCCTACTCCTGCTCGGCGTGGATCGACAGCATCCGGCGCGGTGTGGACGTGGCACGGGCGGCGGGCCGCACCCACGTCGCGGGCTGCACGGGGTCGACGTCGGAGAAGGTCGCCGTCGCCGTGCACGGGCTGCCCGAGGACGCGCTGCTGGACATGGGGGACTTCGCGGGCGCCGTGCTGAAGTACCTGCGCCGCCACCCGGTGCCGCGGCTCACCATCGCGGGCGGCTTCGCCAAGTTGTCCAAGCTGGCCGCCGGGCACCTCGACCTGCACTCCTCCCGCTCCCAGGTCGACAAGGCCTTCCTCGCGGACCTGGCCCGCCGCGGCGGCGCCGACGAGGCCCTGGCCGAGGCCGTCGCCACCGCCAACACCGGCCTCCAGGCGGTCCAGTCGTGCCTCGCCCACGGCGTCCCCCTCGGCGACCTGGTCGCCGAGGCCGCCCGCCGCACCGCCGTCGGCGTCCTGCGCGAGGCCCCCGTCGGCGTCGACGTCATCTGCGTCGACCGCGCCGGGACGATCGTCGGCCGCGCCGGCTGACCCGCCGCGCGGGCCCGGACCCGTCGCTAGGCTCGGCGCATGAGAGCCGCGGGAACGTTCACCGTCACGGCATTCGTGCCGACCGAGCTCGTGCCGGAGCCGGCCGTGACCACCGGGACCCCGGTCGGGGTCGCCACGATCGTGAAGACCTTCGAGGGCGAGGTCACCGGCCGCTCGTCGACCCTGTTCACCGCCGCATACGACCAGGCGAGCGGCATCGGGACGTACGTGGCGATGGAGTCCTTCGAGGGGACGCTGAACGGCCGTGAGGGCACCTTCAACTTCGCGCACTCGGCGACGACCTCCGGGAGCGACCGCGCCGCCGAGTTCTTCGTCATCGTCCCCACGAGCGGCACCGCCGCACTGACCGGCATCACCGGCACCGGTGGGCTCGCGGTCGATGAGGACGGCACCCACCGGATCTGGTTCGACTACGACCTCGGCCGAGGCCCCGGGCGGGAACCCTAGGAGGATGCGCCGCAGTCCGCCGCGTGCCGGTGGACGCGCTCGGCCGAGTACAGGTGGCTGTCGCGGAACTGCTCCGCGCCCAGCGTGCGGCCGACGATGATGACCGCCGTGCGGACCACACCGGCCGCCTTGACCTGCTCCGCGATGTCGTCGAGCGTCCCGCGCAGCACCAGTTCGTCGGGGCGCGAGGCCATCGCGACGACGGCCGCCGGGCAGTCGGCCCCGTAGTGCGGGGTGAGTTCGGCCACCACGCGGTCGACGTAGCGGGCCGCCAGGTGCAGCACGATCAGCGCGCCGCTGCGGCCCAGCGTCGCCAGGTCCTCCCCCTGCGGCATGGGCGTGGCCTGCTGCGCGATGCGGGTGAGGATGACGGTCTGGCCGACGGTCGGCACCGTCAGCTCCCGCTTCAGGGCCGCGGCGGCCGCCGCGAAGGCGGGGACGCCGGGGACGACGTCGTACGGGACGCCGGCCGCGTCGAGGCGGCGCATCTGCTCGGCGACGGCGCTGAACACGGAGGGGTCGCCGGAATGCAGCCGGGCCACGTCGTGGCCCTCCTCGTGGGCGCGGACCAGCTCCTGCGTGATCTGGTCGAGGGTGAGCTGGGCCGTGTCCACGAGCCGGACGTCCGGCGGGCACTCGGCGAGCAGTTCGCGGGGGACGAGGCTCCCGGCGTAGAGGCACACCTTGCTGGCCGCCAGGATCCGCAGGCCGCGCAGGGTGATCAGGTCGGCGGCGCCGGGTCCGGCGCCGATGAAGTGGACGGTCATGGCTGCACTCCCGCGGGTTTGACGGCGGACCACTGGGTGACGGGCATGGCCTGGCGCCAGCCCGTGAAGCCGCCGACCGGGGCGGCGTGCGCGACGGCGAGCCGGACGAGATCGCCCCCGTGCCGGGCGTACCACCGCGCGAGCAGGGCCTCGGACTCCAGCGTGACGGTGTTGGCGACCAGCCGCCCGCCCGGCCGCAGGGCCGCCCAGCAGGCCTCCAGGAGGCCGGGCGCGGTGAGCCCGCCGCCGACGAAGACGGCGTCGGGGACGGGCAGTCCGTCCAGCGCGGCCGGGGCGGCGCCGGTCACCACCCGCAGCGCCGGGACGCCGAGCGCGGCCGCGTTCCGGGCGATGCGCTCCGCGCGGACGGCGTCACGTTCCACGGTGACCGCGCGGCAGGTGCGGTGCGCCCGCATCCACTCGACGGCGATCGAGCCCGAGCCGCCGCCCACGTCCCAGAGCAGCTCGCCGGGCGCGGGCGCGAGCACGGCCAGGGTCGCGGCCCGTACGTGGCGCTTGGTGAGCTGCCCGTCGTGCTCGTACGCGCTGTCGGGCAGCCCGGGGACCAGGCCAGGACGCGGCGCGGAGGCCGGCGCCGCGGCGCACTCGACCGCGACGACGTTCAGCGGATCGCCGGACGGGTGCGGCCAGTCGCCGGCGGTGCCGTCCAGGATCCGTTCGCGGGGCGAGCCCAGCTGCTCCAGCACCCGCAACCGGCTGGCGCCGTAGCCCCGTTCGCGCAGCAGCCCGGCCACCACGGCCGGGGTGTCCGCGTCCCGGCTCAGCACCAGCACCCGGCGCCCGTCGTACAGCGCGCCCGCCAGCGTGGCCGGTGGCCGCCCCACCAGGCTCACCACGTCGGTGTCCTCCACCGCCCAGCCGAGCCGCGCGCAGGCGTACGACACCGAGGAGGGGTGGGGCAGCACCCGGAGGCGGTCCGCTCCCAGCACCTCGGTGAGGGTCCGGCCGATGCCGTGGAACATGGGGTCACCGCTGGCCAGCACCGCGATCCGCCGCCCCGCCTGCGCCGCGATCAGCCCCGCCACGGCCGGCCGCAGCGGCGACGGCCAGGCGACCCGCTCGGCGGTCACCTCGGGGGGCAGCAGCTCCAGCTGGCGCGGGCCGCCGAGGACGACCCCGGCCCCGGTGAGCGCCTCGCGCGACGCCCCGGGCAAACCGGGCCAGCCGTCGGCGCCGATCCCGACGACGGCCACGGGGGCGGACGCGTCGTCGTCCATCACGGTCACCTCGGAGGTCGGCGGGAACGGTCGGGCACAGCAGCCGCACTCTACGTGAAGTGCCAGGTGGGCCCCGGGCCCGGGGCGTTCCCTGTGGCATACCCTCGGACGCGTGGCAACGGACTCCCTGGCCGTCGGCCAGCGTTCGCTCGGTGACCCCGCCGTCGGCTACCCCCTGTGGCCGCCGCTGACGGAGGGCTGCCCGCGGACCAGCACGGACACCGTCTCCTACCCCGTCGAGGTCGACTACGCCTACGACCGCGTCCCGGACGGCCTGTTCGGCACCCCGGGCACCGCCCCCCGGCACGGCCTGGACCGCTGGGCGCCCCTGCTGCCGCCGCTCGCGGCGCCGGGACTGGGCGAGGGCGGCACCCCACTGATCGACCTGGGCGGCGGCGTCCTGGTCAAGGACGAGTCGCGCAATCCGACCTGGAGCCACAAGGACCGCCTCAACCGCTGCACGGTCAGCGCGGCCCTCGCCTGCGGCGCGCCCGGCGTCGTCGTCGCCTCCTCCGGCAACCACGGTGCCTCCGCCGCCGCGTACGCCGCCCGGGCCGGACTGCGCTGCGTCGTCCTCACCTCCCCGCAGGCGCCCCCGGCGGTCGTCTCCTTCCTGCACGCCTACGGTGCCGAGGTGCTGCCCGTGCCCGTGGAAGCGCGCCGGCCGCTGGTGCGCCGCATCAGCGTGGAGTACGGCCTCCACCCGGTGAGCAACCTGACCCCGACGCACACCGGGCACCCCTTCGGCGCGGAGGGCTACAAGACCGTCGCGTACGAGGTCTTCGGCGACGTCGGCGTCCCCGCGGCGGTGTTCGTTCCCACCGGCTACGGGGAGCTGCTCTTCGGCATCGCCAAGGGCTTCGCCGAACTCCGCCGCCTCGGCCTCACCTCCGCCGTCCCGCGCCTGTTCAGCTGCGAACCCGCCGCGGGCGGCCCGCTCGCCGCCGCCCTCCGCCGGGGACTGCCCGCGGTCACCGTGCCGGTCGCCCCGACGCCCGCCTACTCCATCGCCTGCCAGGTGGGGAGTTACCGCGGGGTCCCGGCGATACGCGACAGCGGCGGCCAGGCCCTGCTCGTCACCGACGCCGAACTGGCCGCGGCGCGCGCCGAGCTGGCCCGCGCGGGCCTGTGGACGGAGCTGTCCGCCGCGGCCGGGCTGGCCGGGCTCCGCCAGTACGGCGCGGACCGCTTCGACGGCCCCGTGGTGTGCGTGTCGACGTCCAGCGGCTTCAAGGACATCGAAGTGGGAACCCTGCGCGTGCCGCCGCCCGCCCCCGACTGGGACACGGTGCTGCGCCGTCTGGGTGAGCCCGGCCCCTAGGATGACCCCGTGCGCGACATCGCGGTCTTCAGCGGCAGTGCCCACCCCCGACTGGCCGCGGAGCTCTGCGCCCATCTGGGCGTGCCGCTCAGCCCGGCGCGCGTCAGCCGCTTCGCCAACGACTGCCTGGAAGTGCAGTTGCAGGCCAACTGCCGTCAACGGGACGTCTTCCTGATCCAGCCGCTGGTCGCCCCGGTCCAGGAGCACCTGGTGGAACTGCTGCTGATGTGCGACGCCGCACGGGGCGCCTCCGCGGGCCGGATCACCGTCGTCATGCCGCACTACGCCTACGCGCGCTCGGACAAGAAGGACGCCCCCCGGATCTCGATCGGGGGGCGTCTCGTCGCCGACCTGCTGGTCGCGGCGGGCGCGAGCCGGGTGCTCACCATGACCCTGCACTCCCCGCAGGTGCACGGCTTCTTCAGCGTCCCCGTCGACCACCTGCACGCGCTGCGCGAGCTGGCCGCCCACTTCCGCGGCGACGATCTGTCGCGCACCACGGTGGTCTCCCCGGACCTGGGCAACGCCAAGGAGGCGGCCGCCTTCGCCCGGATGCTGGGGGTGCAGGTCGCGGCCGGGGCCAAGCAGCGGTTCGCCGGCGACCGGGTCAGCATCGGATCGGTGATCGGCGAGGTCGCCGGCCGGGACGTGATCGTCCTGGACGACGAGATCGCCAAGGGCAGCACGGTCCTGGAACTGCTGGCGCGGTTGCGGGAGCTCGGCGCCCGTTCGGTCCGCGTCGCCTGCACGCACGGCCTGTTCGCGGCGGGCGCCCTCAAGCGCCTGTCGGAGCAGCCCGACGTGCTGGAGATCGTGTGCACCAACACGGTGCCCGTGCCGGAGGAGCAGCACACCGAGAAGCTACGGGTGCTCTCCGTGGCGCCCGCCCTGGCCGAGGCCGTGCGGCGGATCCACGACGGCGAGTCGGTCAGCGCCCTGTTCGACCCGGCCTGATCAGCCGTCCCCGCGCGCCGCGTCGGCGTCCGCCGCGGCGGCCGCGCTCTCCGCGCCGTCGACGATGCGGGAGAAACCGGACGGAGCCGCCGGAGCCGCCGGAGCCGCCGGAGCCGACGGAGCTGCCGGGGCGGTCGGGGCCGAGGAGGAACCGCCGGACGGGCCGCAGGCGGTGAGCAGTCCCGCGCAGGCCGCCGCGGCCACGGCCAGTGCCGCGAGGCGGCGGGTCACGAGGCGGCCCCGTTGTCGTGGGAGGCGCACCAGCTGCGGACCCGCGCGAGGTCGGTGCGGCGCTTCTCCAGGGTCGGCACGAGGGACTTGCGGAAGGTCAGCCGGTCGTTGAGGTAGGTCGCGATCTCGTCGTGCCCGGCGGCCTTGGCGCCTGCGACCCGCTTCTCCAGCCGTTCGACCGAACCGCGCCGGGTGACCGGCCCGTTCAGCCGCTTGAGCGCGCGGTCGATGCGCGCGTCGATCTTCCCGGCGCGCTTGCACAGGCCCTTGGCGCCGTCCCCGGTGGGCGCGGCGGCCGGGGACGGGTTGCCGCTGTCGGCGGTGGCCGGGCCGGCGAGGCCCAGCAGGGTGACGACGGTGGCCAGGGCCACGACGGTGGTGCGGGCTCGCATGAGGTCCTCCCTCGGGTCGGAAGCGCGAAGCGCCTTCACCACGGAAGCTAGGGACCCTCTTTGTGGAAACCTTGTGGCTCCCCGGAGCGTTCCGACAGCCAGTCGCGGCGCGGCAGCGGCAGGGTCGGTTCCGGGTCGCGGACGCCGCTGAGCGGGAGCCGCACCTCGAAACGGGTGCCGGGCGTGCCGTCGGGCCGGTCCAGCACGGCGATCGTCCCCCGGTGCAGCGCGATCTGCTGGGCGACCAGGGTCAGTCCGAGCCCGGAACCGGGGCTGTCGGGACGCCGGTGGAAGCGGGCGAAGACGGCGGCCCGCGCCTCGGGCGGGATGCCGGGGCCGTGGTCGTCGACGGTGAGGACGACGGCCGGGGCGCGCTCGTCGCGGCTGCGCCGCAGCAGCACCTCCACGTCGGGCCGCCCTCCCGGAGCGCGGCCGTGGACGGCGGCGTTGGCCAGCAGGTTGTCCGTCATCGAGCGCAGCCCCTGCTCCCAGCCGTGGACGAGGAGGCCCGGCGCGGCCGTCACCTCGACCCGCGCCTCGGGGTGGCGGCGCCTCAGGCCGGCCGCGGAGGCGTCGACGAGTTCGGCCGCGTCGACCGGGCCGAAGGCGTCCTCCTCGACGAGGTCGCCCTGGGCCAGGGCGCGCAGCATGACCAGCAGGCCCAGCACGCGGGCGTGTTCGGCGCGCAGGTCGTCCACGACCTCCTGGCGTTCGTCGTCCGGCAGGCCGGGGTGGCCGGCGAGGATGTCGAGGTTGGTGCCCATGCTCATCAGCGGGTTCCGCAGCTCGTGGGAGGCGACCGCGGCGAACGAGCGGGCGGTGGCGAGCGCCTCGCCGGTCCTGGCGGCCTGCTCGTCGTAACGGGCGAGCACGGTCTGCAGCGTGTGCGCCAGGTCGTCGACCTCGGTGATCCGGGCCGGGGTGTGGTCCAGGCGGACGGCGCTGACGCGCGGGTCGAGGCCGCTCGCGCGCTGCTGGAGCCGGCGCAGCGGGCGGACGGCGCGGCCCGCCGCGGCCCAGGCCAGCAGCCCGGACCCGGGGGCGGCCAGCAACGCCACCGTCACCACCCGGCGGCGCACCTGCTGCAGCTGGGTCTTCGTGGCGGCGTCCGGCGAGAACAGCCACAAGGTGCCCCGGACCCCCTTGCGGCCGCCGTTCACCGGTACCGACAGCACGCGCCAGCGGGCACCCCCGGCCCGGATCGTGACCGGTGCGGACGCGCGGGCGGGCAGCGGCGCCGACGCGTCCGGCTGGGGGCCGCCCGACACCGTGCCCTCGGGACCGGTCAGCCGGATCCCCACGTCGAGGGCGGAGCTGAACAGCCTGCGGGTGCGGGCCTGTTCGGCGGCCGGACGGTCCGCGGCGGTGGCCCGCAGCAGGGCCTTGGCGTCCGTCGCGACGGCCGTGGCGCGCTCCCGCAGATGGGCGTCCTGCTGGGCGTGCAGGTCGGCGGCGACCAGCCGGATCAGCAGCGCCCCGGAGGCGAGGACGAGCAGCGGGACGACCACGCCCACGGCGAGCGCCACCCGCGTGGACAGCCTCACGACCGGTCACCCCGGTCGTCCCGGTCGTCCCGCAGGACGAAGCCGACGCCGCGCACCGTGTGCAGGATCCGCGGCCGCCCGCCCGCCTCCATCTTGCGCCGCAGATAGCTGACGAAGGTGTCCACGGCGTCCGTGCGCACGTCGAAGTCGTAGCCCCAGACCCGGTCCAGCAACTGGTCGCGGGTGAGCACCAGCCCGGCGTTGCGCGCGAGGACCTCCAGCAGCTCGAACTCCCGCCGGGTCAGCGCCAGGGGCTCCCCGTCCAGCCGGGCCTCCCGCGTCGCGGGGTCGACCAGCAGGCCCCCGGCGCGCACCCGCCCGCCCGCGGCGGGGGGACGGCGGCGCAGCAGCGCCCGCAACCGCAGCACCAGTTCCTGCAGCGCGAACGGCTTGACCAGGTAGTCGTCCCCGCCGGCCTGGAGCCCGGCGACCCGGTCGGCCGCCTCGTCCAGGGCGGAGAGCATCAGGACCGGGACGTCGTTGTCCTCCTCGCGCAGCGCGCGGCACACCTCGATCCCGCTGAGGTCGGGCATCGAGATGTCGAGCACCACCACGTCCGGCGCCCCCTCGCGTACGGCGGCGAGCGCGGCCCTGCCGCCGTCGGCCAGGCTCACCGAGAAGCCGTCCAGCCGCAGCCCCCGCTGCAGCGACCGGCGTATGGCCGCGTCGTCGTCGGCGACCAGGACCCGGCCACCCGTGTGCGCATCGGTTCTCACGGCCGCGATGGTAGGCGCAACCGCCCGGCCACGAGCAGGCCCCGGGAGCGGGCGCCGGGTCAGATGTCCAGCCGGTACGGAAGGAGGCAGACGACGGCGTCGGTGCGGGCGCGCAGGATCGTGGCGAGGAGGATGCCGCGCTGGTTCTGCAGGATGCGGTACCGGGCGTGGCGCGGCTGGATCTCGGGGATGAGGACGGCGATCTGCCGGCCGTCCTGCGACATGCGGCGGACGTAGGAGAGGATCGGCAGCACCAGTGAGCGGTGCGGGCTCTCGATGACGTCGAGGCGGACGCCGGGCTGCCAGCGGGCCCACGTGTCGAGCAGGTCGCGCGCCTTGTCCTGGTCGGGCTCGACGGTCACCGCGACGACCTCGTCGCCGAGGGCGATGGCGGCGGTCAGCGCGTGCCGGGCGAGCCTGCTGACCCCGCCGAGGGGCACGATGACCAGGCTGTTGGTGCGCCGCGGCCGGTCGGGGACGGTACCGAGGCCGAGTTCCCTGCCGACCTCCGCGTAGTAGTGCTCGATGCGTGCGAAGAGCAGCATCAGCAGGGGCACCACGACCACGACCATCCACGCGCCCTCGGTGAACTTGGTGGTCACCAGGATCACCCCGGCCAGCGCGGTCAGCAGGGCCCCCAGCCCGTTGAGCGCCGCGCGCCGCACCCAGCCGCGCGGGCGTGCCCCCGCCCAGTGCCGGACGAGCCCGGTCTGGCTGATGGTGAAGCCGGTGAACACCCCGATGGCGTAGAGCGGGATGAGACGTTGCGTCTGCGCGTCGACGGCGGTGATCAGCAGCGCCGCCACCACGGCCAGGGCGACCACGCCGTAGCGGTAGACGGGCCGCTCTGCGCGCAGCCCGAACACGTGGGGCAGCCGGTTGTCCCGGGCGAGCAGGCTCATCAGCACCGGCAGGCCGCCGAAGCTGGTGTTCGCGGCCAGCCCGAGGACGAGGGTGACCAGGAGGTTGCTGACGTAGTACGGCCACCCGGTGCCGAAGGAGCCCGCGGTCAGCTGGGCCAGCAGGGTCACGCCGCCGCGCGGGGCGACCTCGTCCCGGCGGATGAGGAACGCCAGCCCGATCAGCATCAGCCCCAGCAGCGCACCGAGCATCAGTTCCGTGCGCTGGGCGCGGCGCACCTTGGGCGGCCGGAAGGAGGGCACGGCGTTGGCGATGGCCTCCACCCCGGTCAGGGCGGAGCAGCCGGAGGAGAAGGCCTTCAGGATCAGCAGGACGCTCAGCGCCTCGGTGACATGGACGGGCTGCGGGGTGCCGACGACGGCCGCGGGGTGGTCGCGCAGCAGGCCGGCGACGACGATCCCCGCGATGGACAGGACGAACAGCGCGGCGGGCAGCATCAGCACCCGCGCGCTGTCGGCGACGCCGCGCAGGTTCACCAGGGTGAGCAGGGCCAGCCCGCCCAGGCAGATCTCCAGCAGGTAGGGGGTGAGCGAGGGGAACGCCGAGGCGAGGCTGGCGGCGCCGGCGGCCAGGCTGACGGCGACGGTGAGCACGTAGTCGACGACCAGACTGCCCGCCGCGAGCAGGCTCACCCGCCTCCCGAGGTCCTTCTTGGCCACGGCGTAGGAGCCGCCGCCGTCCGGGTGCACCGCGATGACCTGCCCGTACGAGATGACCAGGACGACCAGGAGCCCCGCGATGACCAGCATGACGGGCAGCGTCACGGTCAGGGCCGCGGTGCCGGCGGCGATCAGCACGAGGACGATGGCCTCGGGGCCGTACGCCACCGAGCTGAGGGCGTCCAGCGACAGCGCGGCGAGCCCCTGGACGCTGGTGAGCAGGGAGCGGTCCCCCTCGCCGTGCCGCAGCGGCACCCTGGGCCGCTCCTGGCCGCGTGCCAGGCCGAAGGTCATCGCCCGCCCGCCGGCTGCGTCTGGCTCATGGCTGGTCTCCTCCGCCGGCGGGCTCTCCCGTCAGCCTCCGGCGGCGGCCTTCCCGGCGCAGCGCGGAGCGGCCGATCGGGTGAGCGGTCAGTCCGGCCGGGCCAGGAACTCCACGACGGCGAGGACGAACACGACGGCGAGGGCGAGCCCCAGGACGACCCAGCCGGTCGGGTAGGACCAGAAGGCGAGCGCGAGGGCCCCTGCGGCGACGACGATCCAGCCGACCAGCACCTTGTGGCGGACGAGCCAGGGGCCGACGGGACCGGTCCGCAGCCCCACCCGGTGCGCCGCGTCGCCCGCGCCGCCCAGCACGGACTCCCACACCCCGCGGGTGCGGCGGGCGTACCGCCCGGGCCCGCTCAGCCAGGCGCCCAGCGCGACGACGACGCCCAGCACGAACACGGCGCGGACGGTCCCGCGCAGGAAGCGGATCAGGGTGTCGTAGACCGTCCCCGCGGCCTGCTGGTCGACGCTCGCGGGCAGCGCGTCGAGGTAGATCGCCCGGAAGACGGTCAGCGCAGCACCGAGCACGAGGGCGGCGGCCGAGAAGCCCAGCGCGGCCGCGACCAGGGCGCGCCGCCTGCGGACGGCGAGCAGCACACCCGCGGCCGCGAGGACGACGGCGACGATCGGCAGCCAGAAACCGGCGAGCTGCAGGAGCCGGAAGGCGGTCCTGATCTTGCCGACCTTGTCGGAGCGGACGACGGTGAAGTCGGTGTGGATCTCGGGGATCTTCGCGGCGATCGTCAGGCCCGCGTCGACCAGCCGCTGCTTGACCCGGTCGATGACCGGGGCGAGGTCGATGGCCACGGTGTCGTTGGTGAGCTTGACCGCGCCGCCTCCCTGGCCGGTCAGCGCCTTGTCCAGCGAGTCGTGGATCCTGCGGTTGGCTTCGGTCCAGGCCTTCTCGAAGACGTCGCTGCGCACGACCTTGTCCGCCGTCGAGTGCACCAGGCTCTGGATGCCGCTGGTCAGGGGGCCGGAGACGCGGCCCAGCAGTTCGTCCAGGCGGGGGCGGTCCTGCGGGGCGACCTCGTCCAGGAGGCTCTTGACGTCGATCTGCTGCATCACCACGGACGTGATGCGGTTGGCGGCGGCGTTCTGGACGGCGGGGTCGCTCGCCAGGGGCGCCACGGTGGCGACGTAGCGGTCGGTGTCCCCGATCTCGGAGTCGACCCAGACCGCCAGCGCGCTCAGCGGCACCAGGACGCAGGCCACGACGATGAACAGGGCGGAGAAGAAGGCCCGCACCGGCCGTCGTCGGAGAGGCGGCGGGGCCTGCGGTCCGGCGTGTGCGGGAACGGTCTCCCGCGCCTCCAGTGCCGACAGCCGGGCACGCAGTTCGGCGAGATCGTCACGCCTCCGGGGCGCTGAATCCGCCATGCCACCGCCGCCTCTCCTTCACCACGCGACACGGCAATTTAATACGTATGGTGAATTATGTGCCATTTGAGGCGCATGAGTCTGTGGAGGTAGGCAATGACGAGGCCGTACCGGGGCCGCGCGGTGTGCGCGGCGGTCGTACTGTCCGCCGTCGCGCTCACCGCGAGCGCCTGCTCGGACAACGACAGCACCCCCGCCGAGAAGGCGTCGAAGGCCGCGTCCGCCGCGTCCTCGCTGGTGTCCGAGGGCGCGGAGGCCGTCGCCTCGGCGACCGCCGCCGCGCAGTCCCAGCTGGCGAAGATCAAGAACGGTGTCAACGCGAAGGACGACGTCAAGCTCGACCCCGTGACCGTCGAGGGCGGCAAGGCCACCACCAAGGTCACGGCCACCAACAGCGGCGACAAGCAGGCCACGTACACCGTCGAGGTGACCTTCCGCGACACCAGCGGGAACCTCCTCGACGCCGCCGTGGTCAACGTCGCCGACGTGGCCCCGCAGAAGTCCGGCGAGGCCACGGTACGCAGCAACCGCGACCTGACGGGCACGGTCAAGGCCCAGGTGGAGCGGGCGCTGCGGCACTGAAGCACCATCACCGCGAGGAGGCAGCCATGGCAGCCACCGGCACGACACCCAGGACCGGCAACCACCGCAACGGTTGGGTCAGCGGCGGGGTCACCTTCGCCGGCGTCCTGTTGCTGGTCGACGGTGTCCTGGCGATCTTCCAGGGCATCTCGGGGATCGCCGCCGACAACGTGTACGCGCGCGTCGGCACTTACGTCTACAAGTTCAGTCTGACCGGGTGGGGATGGATCCACCTGGTCCTCGGAGTGCTCCTGGTGGTCACCGGAACGGGGCTGCTCAGCGGCGCCGCGCTCTGGTCACGCATCATGGGTGTCGTCCTGGCGGGCCTGGGCATCATCGTGAACTTCCTGTACCTGCCCTACCTGCCGTTCTGGTCGGTCATCCTGATCGCGCTCGACATCTTCATCATCTGGGCGCTCGCCCACTACCGGCCGGAGCGCTCACCGGCCGCCTGACCGCCGCCCCCGGGCTGGTCGCCGTGGAACACCGCGCCCACGGTGAGGCACACCGTCGCCACGACGCACAACGCGATCAGCCCGGACAGCAGGGTGAACACCGAGCCCAGCGAGCCGTACGTCTGCAGGCTGCGGTTGAGCGCCGTCGGCACGTACAGCGGCGCGGCGAAGACGGCCGTCTCCAGGACCACCGCGGTGAGCACCGCACCCGGCAGCAGCGGCCACCATCCGATCCGGCCGCCCAGCAGCAGGTGCTGGGTCCACCACCAGAGGCCCACCGCGCTCACCAGGGACAGCGGGACGCCGAGCCAGCGGCCGGCGCCGAAGCCCTCCCGCAGCGGCCCCTGGACCGCCAGGTAGAGCAGTGCCGCGCACACCCAGGCGAACCAGCGCCAGGCCGCGATCCGCGCCGCCGACTTCGGCAGGTGCCAGGCGCGTTCGCACACCCGCTGCATCGCCCGGCTGCAGGCCGTCGCCGACAGCAGGGCCATCAGCGTGCCCACCACGCCCACCGTCCCCCGCAGGTTCCCGGGATCGGACTCGTAGACCGAGCGCAGCTGGTCACGGGCGGGACCGGAGAGCCCCAGCACCCGCACCAGCGAGTCCAGGAGTTCCTTGCGCACGCCCTCCGGCGCGAGGGACGCGATGACGAACAGCAGCGGCACGGCGGTCAGGAAGGCCTGGGCGGCCAGCCGGGTGGCGGCGTCCAGCACGTTGACGCTCAGCAGCCGGGCGGCGAGCCGGGTGATGATGGGGAACCGCCGCTCCGTGTCGGCCCGCAGGGCGCGCACCCGCCCCGGCAGGTCCGCGAACCGCGCACGGAGCCCCTCCGGGAACCTGACCCGTGGCCGCCCTTTCACAGTCCGACTATTTTTCAGCCCGCCGGGCCCCGCAACCGGGGGCGCCGGCGCCGGCCCGCCGACCGCCCGGGCGAACCTGAAGCGGGCCGCCGCGAGTTGTCCGCGCCCCGGGCCACCGGCGGGCGGCCGCCTGTGTGCGCCCTCAGCCCCGCTCCGCGCGCCACCGCGCGACGACGTCCTCCACCTCGTACGGGACGAGGTTGAGCGGCGGGCCGTCCATGGGGGTGCGCAGGCCCGTGCGGATCTTGTCGTTGACCTCGTCGACGATGCGGCGCACCTCGGGTTCCGAGGGGGCACGGGAGGCGGCGTCCATCGCGTCCTCCAC
Organism: Streptomyces sp. PA03-1a; assembly: GCF_033792805.1. NCBI lineage: Bacteria > Bacillati > Actinomycetota > Actinomycetes > Kitasatosporales > Streptomycetaceae > Streptomyces > Streptomyces sp. PA03-1a. Next base: position 291 of record NZ_JARAVO010000127.1, on the reverse strand, counting down.
CTCCTTGCGCAGCCTGAGGCTGGCCGGGAGGTGGGACAGCCCCTCACGGGCCATCTTCTCCCTGATCCACCACAGCTCGTCGTAGGGCCGGTCCAGACCGGCCAGCGGCTTGCCCGCGCCGGGCAGGTTGTCGAAGGCGCCGCGCTCCGCCGCCTCCCGGATCTGCTTGTCGACCCAGGACTCGAAGGGGACGCCCGGTGGCTTGCGCTCCGTCATGGGGTCGATTCTCCCTCCCGCCGGCCCGGGGCGGGAGGGAGAATCGACCCCATGACGGAGCGCAAGCCACCGGGC